>JBBEBG010000001.1:57074-184283 GCA_040882465.1 Gemmatimonadota bacterium | reverse complement strand
GGTGCGGGAACACGTGGTCCGTGAGATGCGCCGCGACCTCCGCCATCCGCCGAGCGTTGCACGACGGGCACACTCCACGCCCCTTGCAGGAGAACGCGAGAAGCCGTTCCTGGCCGCAGTCGCCGCACCGCACGCGGGCGAACCCGTGCGCCAGGATGCCGCATGTGAGGTAGCGGCGGAAATCCTCCGCAGGCAGCCCCCTGAACAGGTGGCCAGTTCGGATCGGGCGCGCGGCGCTGATGGGTCTCGCCTTGGGGGGGTGAGCAACCCGCCGCAGTGGTTGTTTAATGGCGGGGTAGTCGGTCTCCTGACTGTGCTGAGCGCCGTCTCGGGCGTCGGAGCGGCGTGACTGGCAAATGAGTTTGCGCGGCGTCGTGTCGAATGAGCACGGCGCCGAGCCTGTTCGCTCGGCGCCGCTCACAGCGTACCACTCCGGTGTGGTGATTAATGCACCTGAAGGTTCCCGCCGACGATGGGATGCGTGGGTGCTTGCTTCACCGCAACGTCGCAGGTGTTCTTTCCAAGTTTCGTCGGGAAGAGCGTGGAGACTCGGTCCGCCGGATCGTTGCCTCCCTCGCCGTTGTCGGTGGCCACCCAGGCCACGAATTGGCCGACGGGAAGCGGCTTGTCGTTGCTCCGCGTCACGACGCCAATGAACCTGGCGGTGTTGCCGACAATGAAGAGGCACAGAACCTCGCCGTGCACCGTGAGATCCGGACCGGCGTTCGGGTTGTCGGCGCGCACGACGCCAACGTGATGATACTCGAACTTGCCCTTCGCCTCGCCGCGCGCCCCCGTCTGCCTTCCGTGGAACAAAAAGGAGATGTCCGGGAGCCCATTCTTCCCGCGGTCGACGAAGTTGCCGTGCCCGCCGGCGAGACCCTTCCCGCCTCGGTCATCGACGAGGATGTCGTCGACCGCGGTAGCATCCTTCCCGGCGAAATCGACGCAGACGATCCCGTTCCCGTTAGCGTCGGGGGAAACCCCGACCTTCCACGCCGTGGCGTCCGGAAAGTCGGCCGGACAGATCGACACGAGTTCGATTGCGCCCGGATCCCCGGCGATCGTCGCGGGGGCTTCGGCGCTTTGGTCGGCGACCGACAGCGATGGGATCGGTCCGACGGCGTCGGCTGTGCAGGCATTGACGCTCAATGCACCGAGCGCGAAAGCCAGAACGCTGCTTCGGGAGGTTGGGAAGTTCGGCGACACGGGGTAGTCCTCGGAGGATGGTAAGCCATCGGGAACGAAGCGCGCCGACCGCGGCGGCTGGCGCGCCCCGCGACAAAGCAAGAGACAGGCCACGATCGGTTCGATGGTCAAGTGCTGCCGCGGCCAGCGGTTACGGTCTCGAGCCCAACTTCGCGCGGTCGCGGCGCGTATCGAATCGATCCGTGCGTAGCAGCGCTTCGTTACACCGCGCGTGGACGTACTACCTCGGGCACCCCAGCCCGGGGCCCGCTAGCCTGCATCAGGGAGGATTCATGAAAGAGAGCAGCGAAGAGGAGCGGGAGAGCGGCCTGGATCCGTGGGAGGAGTCCCCGGAAGAGGAGCTGGAAGCGGGTCGAGGGCTCCACACCGAGGCTCAGGTCGTATGTCCATACTGTGGCGAGCAGCTCGAGATCACCCTCGATCCAGGGGGGGCCTGATCCAGGACTATGTCGAAGATTGTCAGGTTTGCTGCCGTCCCTGGCAGGTTCATGTGCGGTATGAAGGGTCGGGCGGGGCAGAAGTCTGGGTCGAGGAATCACAGTAGCGTTTCAGGCGAGACCGGAGAGATAAGAAGGGGATATTGTCGCCGGCGGGGACCTCAGGAGGCGATGGAGTAGGTGCGCCCGGGAAAGATTCCCGCCAACGCGGTGAGGAGCCGCTCCAGGACGGGATCGGCGGTCAAGCGGAGGTCAGCACCTCGACGCGCAGTCCCACCACCCGACGGAAATGGCTCTCATCGGCCGGCCCGACCAGGACACCAAATCCCAGGTGCAAGGCCGTGGCCGCCACCGCGAGATCGCTCGCAGGAACGAGGGCGCCGGTCCGGTGAAGCTGGGCGAAGAGCCCCGCCCAGCGGTTCGCCGTGGGAGTGCACCCCTCCCATCCTGCCCGCGTGTCCCGAACGGTCACCGGCCGAACGCCCGGTGAGTTGCTCCGGCAGTACCGCGCCGAGCGCGCCATGCGGCTGCTCGCGCGCGAGGAGCTGTCGATCGCCGACATAGCGACCGCATGCGGGTACTCCGACCATGATTTCGCACCCTCCCCCGGTCGATCTGGCAGACGTCGTCCATCGGCCGCTTCTTTGTGAAGCGGAGCTTGTCGATGTAAGAGCGGAGGGCGCTCTGAACGTCGGACACGAAGAGCACAGGCCGCGCCTACCACCAGCCCCGCTGCGTCACTTGACGCCGACTTGACGGCCCCCCGGCATCCTCCTCCCCGGAATGCGGCCCCCCACGGGCCGCCGAACCCCCCGGTGCGAAGGACGAGATGGCCCACGCAAGGCTGCAGCGGCGATTCAACGCCCCCACTCCTCCGACACCCTCCCGGAGCGCGGTCGAACGCTGGCCCGCGTCGCCGCCCGAGTACCGCTGGCTCACGATCGAGGCGGGACAGCACCCCTTCCTGAAGCCGGTGTTCGACGCCTTCGGGTTTCGCACCCTCCGGATCTGGATCGAGGCTGCCGTGTCCGAGGCCCAATTCGACCGGGTCCGCTGCGACGGCCTGGTCACGGCCCTCGGCGAGTGAGGGAGAGGCATTTCAAAGGCCCTCGGAGCGCGAACAGCCAGGTAGGGCAGGGGTTTTTGAGGGAGCAAGGAATTCCCGGGTGTGGAGGCCCTCATGGCTGGACGGGTGAGGGAAGAGCGGCGCACGGAGCCGGGAGAAAGGCCGCGCGATTCCCATGTCCGGATGGGCCGGGAGGACGAGCGGGGAGCGGACGTTTCGGAAGAAGGGATCAGGCATCCCAGTGGCCCGGCGGGGACTGGGCGAAGTCCGGCTCGGGGAGGGGTTCGGGATCGGACGGGTCGAACCCGTGCGGGCCGAGGTCTTCTCGGCAGGCGATCTCGTGTCCCGCCGGCTCACCGGAGCGAAGCGACGGTAACGTGGACGTCTGATCGAATTCGAGCTCGGCCTGCGGGGGAGCTCGCGCGGGGGTGAGGGGCGGAGGCCGGTGGGGAAGGGCGAGATGGTGGAGGATTGTCTGGACGGTGGGTGTGTCGGTGATGAACGAGAGAACCCTCATCTCGCCGCCGCAGGCGGGGCACAGGAGCGGGAGCACCTCGCCACCAACGCTTCGCGTCGGTGCCCGCGGGCGAGCTCGGGCTCCTCCGGGATTGGCCTTCCGAGCGCGACGACAGAAGGGCGGATAGTACGGTCCCGGGGGCTCGACGTTCCCCACTCCAGGAACCGCCGAACAGGGCGCGAGGTGCGAGGCTCACGAAATGCCACGGGTCCGTTGTCACAAGTCGACCCCCTCGTCGGTTCCTTTAGCGGGAACCGAGCCGGAGGTGATGATCCCATGGGGCCTCGTCAGTCGCACCTCGGTGCGCCGCGGGAGGCCCCCACCGTGGCGCACACCATGATGATCTATACCGCACGGAGGGCCGTCGACCTGGCGGTCCTGATTCCTCTCAAGAACGAAGCCGACAACATCCCTGTCCTCGCCGAAGAGATCCAGGTGGCGCTGGAGGGACTCACGCACCACTGGGAGTGTGTCTGGGTCGATGACGGCAGCACGGACGGTTCCGCCGTCGCACTCGCTCGCCTGCGCGAGCGCGACGCGCGGCACCGGGTCTTCACTCTCGACCGAAATTACGGCCAGTCGGCGGCCCTCCTAGCGGGAATCCGTGAGATCCGCGCCCCCTTGATCGCGACGATGGACGCGGATCTCCAGAACGACCCCGGAGACCTCCCGCGTCTCATCGAACACCTCGAGCGCCGCGGGGCCGGAATGGTCAACGGCGTGCGCGCCCGGCGCCAGGACGCCTGGCTTCGTAGGCTATCCTCCCGCATCGGCAACGGCTTCAGGAACTTCCTCACAGGAGAGAAGGTGTCCGACGTGGGCTGTTCGCTCCGAGTCTTTCGAAGCGAATGCGTCTCGGCCCTCCCCTCCTTTCGCGGGATGCACCGGTTCCTCCCGACGCTGGCACGGGTGAGGGGTTACGAAGTCGTGGAGATTCCTGTCCGGCATCGGCCTCGGCTCCACGGGCGGACCAAATACGGCATGCACAATCGCCTCTGGGTGGGCATCGTCGACACCCTTGGAGTCCGTTGGCTCAAGGCGCGATGGGTCGAGCCCCATCTCACCCGCCCGCAGAATCCGGACACCATCGGGTCGCCCTCGACCGAGGACCTCGAACGCGACTCGCGGGACGCCCGATTAGACGGGGAAGCGGGCTTCGTGTGGAATACGGCCCTCGGATCCGCACGCCGGAGGATCCCCTCATGATCTCGTGGGTCTCGATTCTGTCGGCCGAGAACGCCTGGCTGGCGCTCGGACTCTCCGCGCAACTCTTGTTCAGCGCGCGCTTCCTGGTTCAGTGGCTCGCGAGCGAGCGGCGCGGTCGGAGCTTCGTGCCGCCCGCGTTTTGGTACCTCAGTCTGGGTGGGGCTTCAGTTCTCCTCCTATACGCCGTCCACGTTCGGGACCCGGTCTTCATCATCGGGCAATCGACGGGATTCTTCGTGTACGCCCGCAATCTCGTGCTCATCAAGCGAACCGTCGCGAGGGCCGGCCTCGCGCAGGAATGACCTCCGCGCGGCGCCCGACCCTGCTCCTCTTTCTCTTCGCGCTCCTATTGGGACTCGCCTTCCAGGGAAGCCGGGGACTGTACGAGACGACCGAGGGAAGGTACGCGGAGGTCGGACGGGAGATGCTGGAGTCCGGAGATTGGTGGATTCCTCAGTTGAACTACGAGCCCCATTGGACCAAGCCGCCCCTAACCTACTGGGGGATCGCGGCAGGGATCGCGCTCGCCGGTCCCACGGCCCTCGGAGCCCGCCTCGTCAACGGGGTCGCCTTCCCCTTTGTCGTTCTAGCCGTCACCTGGCTCGGGACCCTCCTCTGGGATCGCAGGACCGGACAAGTCGCCGGTCTCGCGTATGCGACATCCCTCTTTCCCATCGTCGCGGCCAGCACCATTTCCACGGATCTCCTGCTCACGCTTTGGGAAGTGTTGACGGCCGCGTTCTATTGGCGCGCGGTGAGAACCGCGGAAGACCAGGGCGAGAACTCGGCCCGAGCGACCCGCGCATGGGTGTTCGCCTTTTGGACTGTGAGTGGCCTCGCCTTCCTGACGAAGGGTCCGCCGGGGCTCCTGACCTTGCTCGCGGTGCTTGTCTTTCACGGGACGGGACTTCGGCGGGGTTGGGGACTCCCCCGTCTCGCCTCTCCCTCGGGACTGATCGCGTTCCTCGTCGTGGGATTCGGATGGTACCTGGATGTGATTCACCGGACTCCCGGGCTGCTTGGCTACCTCCTCGGGGACGAGGTGGTAGGCCGAGTCGCCACCGACCAGTTCCGACGAAATCCGGAGTGGTACAAGCCCCTCTTCGTCTATGGCCTTCCGCTGGGTCTGGGACTGGGCGGATGGCTCGTTCACCTGAGAAGCCTGCGTCGCGCGCATCGGACCACTGCCGCCCGGCGGCCCCTGCGAGAAACGCTGACAGGCGATCCGATCCATCTGTTCCTGTTCCTATGGCTCTCGCTTCCACTTGCCGTTCTGTCGATCTCGCTCAGCCGGCTTCCTCTCTATGTGCTCCCCTTCTTCGCGGTCCTTCCCTTGGCGCTCGCGCGCGCGCTCGTGACGGGCTTTTCGAAGGAGACTCTCCGGCGCCGAGTGACCCGGACGACCGCGATCATGGCAATTCTGATCCTGGCGCTCAAGGTCGGCTCGGCCGTTTTTCCCTCGCGCAGCGACATGTCGAGCCTTTACGCTACGATTGGCGCCGCGAGCATGCTGGCCTCTTCGAGCGATCTCTCGCGCGAAGCGGCACTTCGCCCATCGCGCCCGGCGCCACCGCTCGTCGTTGCCGTGGACGAATCGGCTCTCCATGGGCTCCAGTTCTATTTGGGTGGGAGGCTGAACTGGGCGCGGACGGCGCCCGAGGGTTCGGCGCCTTCGTTGACGGGACTGATCTCGGCGATCGCGAACGAACCGACTTCCGCACCTCACCTCTTCGTCGCTCGAGAGACGCGCGCCGCTGCCGTGGAGTCCACGTTGTGCGGCTCCGTCGGCGTGGAATGCCGTGAGGCCCCGCCGGGAATGGGTTGGCGGATCTGGATCGTGACCCCAGAGGCTCGGGGACCATAGCGCCGGTTGGCGCAGCATGCTCTGTCCCCCCCGGTACCTTCCGCCCCGTTGCCCTTCCCCTCGCGACCGCCAGGCTCGGCGCCGCGGGATCCCATCCGGGAGCGCTCGGTTCCAGGGCGCTTGCCCACTCAAGCCCGTGCGCCGGCGTGACGCTCAGGCCCTCGGCCCCGTCCTCGGCCTCGCCCTCGTATTTCCATCGCGTTTCCGGCTTGAGTCGGGGGAGGGGAGTCGCGAAGGCGAGGACCCGTGGGTGTTCATCGGTTCCCTCCGTCGACGGTAGGTGGATGCTCTCCTCGTCAGCGGAAGCCATCGAGGGGGCCGTCTTGTGACGGGGCGAGTTCAGGGTGCGGGGGGCACAACCCTCAGGAGGAGGCTTCCGTCCGCTTCCCGAGAGGCCTCGGTCCGAATCTGCACGCCGTCCCAAAGGAAAAGCGTCCGGCCTTGGCCGACCACCTCGACTCGCGCGGCGCCTCGGGGTAGCCGCACGTGGAGCATGTCTTCCGGGGCGATTTGGACGCGGACACCATTGGGCCGCACGTCGAACTCGGTGTCGTCCCGCGACGTCCCGACCAGGATGGCCGCGTCGTCGGTCAGGGTGACGCGCAGGGAGTAAGGTTGGCTGCTGGGGGCAATCTCCACCAGGAGCGGCTCGCCGGCGCCGAACGAAAGCCCCCGCAAGTCTTCGGCCTGGGCGGTCGGCGCCCCCGCATCGACCCCGTCCCGCTCTGTGAGCGCTCGGATCCACCGTGGGATGGGTGAACCGGGAGCTGCGTACGCCACTCCCGCCACCCCCAATGCGAGTATCACGCCGGCCGCCCAAGAGTGGCGCCACCGGCGGGGTTCACGACCCTGGGCCCGAGACCACACGTCATCCAGGGACACCTCGGGGACCGGGTGATCGAGGTGCGAGAGCAGTGTTGCGGGGTCGGAGTCCGAAGGCTCTCGGTCAGGGTGCATGGCTCACCTCTCCGAAGGTGCGTTTGAACGCTTCACGGGCGCGGGCCAAGAGCGTGCCCACACTCGACTCGTTGAGACCGAGCGCGAGGGCCAGATCCCGATAGCTGTAGCCTTCGGCGCGCAGGAGGAGCAGGTCCCTCTCTCGCTCCGGAAGGGCATCGAGCGCGAAGCGGACCCTGCAGCGGGTCTCTCGCGACTCCGCTGAGGCCGAAGGAGGCGGGGCGGGATCCGCGTGGGTTCGACCCGCGGGGACCGCCTGCAGGATCTCGCGTCTCCGCCGTCCGCCGGTCCTGGCGTTCCTCAGGAGATTCAGGGCCACGGTGATCAGCCAACTCTCCGGAGCGTCCGGGAGCTCGCCACGGCGGATCAACCGCACGAAGGCCTCCTGCGCGAGGTCCGCAGCCAGATCCGGATCGCCGCAGGCGCGGTCCAGGACTCGGAAGAGGCGCGGGAAGTGCTCGTCGAAGAGGCCGGAGACCGCATGGCGGAACTCCTCGTCGCCCCGCTCCGGGCCACGGGCTTGGGGTGGCGGGTTCGTCACCTCCCGCAGTCCACGGGGTGCCAAGTCGAGCAGCAATGCATTGGACATGGCGTTCGCCATCCTCCTTCTTGGGGGAGGAACCGGCGAAACCCTCCGCTTGTGACGGATGGGAGCCCGTGAAGCGGGGCCTGGGTTCTCAGAATTCCCAGTCCACGCCGATCACGAGAGGGGAGAAGGGGAGCATTTCCACCGCAGTCTTCGTGCCCGTTTGGCCGTCGATTGTGTACGCGAGGACATTCCGCCTCCCGAGGAGGTTCGTGAGAGTACCGAAGGTGGAGATGAGGGTGTCGCGCCCGGCGATGCGCAGGTGCCAGTGTTTGCGGACTCCGAGGTCCACGCGGAGATAGTCGGGCAGCGAAAGTCCCCCGATTTCGCCGGCGAGGAGAGGAGTGCCCGCGAACTCGCACCCTTCGTCCATGAGATTGCACGCCTCCCATTCGAAGGCCCCGGCGATCGCCGTTCCCCTGCGGCCGAATCCTCCGGAAACGGAGACGCGAAGCGAGAGCGTCGGGGAGGGAAACACGCCGAGGCCCGCTTCAACGCGCTGCCGAGAGCTATACGAGGGGAGAAGCTCCGCGTCGCTCGTCTCGAGTTCGACCCGCTGCCACGCGTAACTGGCCTTCGCCACGTACCGGGCGCCCATCGCCGACGCGTTCACCGTGAGGCCGGACGCCCTCCCCGATCCGACGGGGGCGCCGTCCTGGGCAAATGGGCCCTCTTCCCCCAGGGCCACGAGGAGCAGGTCGTCCATCCCGCGCACGAAGCCGCGCGCCCCCAGTGCAACACCGGGCGCGGGATGCCATTCCACACCGAGCACCCCAAGATCGCTGCGAGGAACGGGGACTCCAGCACGTCCGGCCACGACCGTAAGCTCCGTGGGGAATATGGTGCGCACGGGGGACTCCGGATTCGCGGCCGACTGTGTGAACTGGACGCCGCGGGAATATCCGAACCCTATGGAAACGGACCCGGTGGCCTGCCACTCCACACCCGCCCGCGGGGCGAAGTAGATGCGTCCTCCGAAGAAGGTCAAGGCAGCGCCGCCCCGAGTGGCGAATGTGGCCCCGATTTCGTCCGTGCGCTCAATCGTGATCGTCGATTCTAGGGTGGAGCGGGGTGCCCCGAATTCGTCGGCTGGGATCGATGCCCCCTCAGCGTCGCTTCCCCCCCCTTCCCCAGTCCGCAGGTCGTATGAGGCGCGAATTCTCTGGACCCGCCATCCCAACTGGGTGGCCGAGCCCGATCCCTCTTGTCGGACGATTGCCTGGAGGCCGAGGTCCCGGTGGTCCGAGCCCAGGGCCGTGGGGACGCTTGCCAGCTGCCACTGGGAGAGGGCGTGCGAGCGGGCCCTCCAGAGCGCTAACACGATTTCCATGGAGCCGCGGGTCCGGCTCCAAGTCGCACCCGCCGACTCGGAACGCCAGGCGAAGCCGTGGCGCGGGAGGGGGTCCGGGGTGGGCGCGTCGCTCTGGCGGGGCGCTTCCCGCGCGGCGGTGAGCTCATTGTCGTTGTCGTAGAAGAGTACGCCGAGTTCCCCTCCGAGAAGGCTGGGCACCGTCAACTTCAGGAGGAGATCCGCCGTCTCGCCCCGCAGGTACGAAGACTCGCGGCTTCCTCCGAGGGGACTCGGGAATCCGGTACGCCAGCTAGCGAGGTATCCGATGCCGTGGACGCCGACTGGTCCATCGACAGTGATCCGGCCCTGGGCTGTGCTCAGCGCGCCACGGGCGGCGAAGCGCGGTCCGGGGGACCGCGTGCGGCCGGCCACGATGCCGGAGAGCGCCGAGGGAAGGGTCGGGCTCGGCACGATCGAGCTGACTCCGATCTCCGCTAGCGCGTCCGGGTTCCAGGCGCTGAAGAAACCACCGGCGTGGAACGGATTGAGCACCGGAATCCCGTCGAGGAGATATCCGGTGTGTTCCGCGGCTCCTCCCCAGAGATGCACTCCGCTGGAGGTCTCCGGCGCCGTGAAGACCTCCCCTCCGGTGAGCGCGAGGAAGGGATCGGGCTCCGCCAGGGTCGGATCCTGCCGAATCGCGGGAAGAGCGGCCTCTCTCTCCCGGAGGACCGTCCCCACCGCACCGGGGACTCCGGAATAGACCGAGGGTGCACTTACCTCAAGACCGCGCAACGGGAAGGGCCGTGGATCGAGCGACACGTCGAGCCGGAGCCGATCGGCCCGTGGGACGAGGGCATGGATCGTCCGCTCCGCGTATCCCAGGGCGGAGACGGTCAAGTGCTGGGGCCCCGGCGGCACCTGGGAGAGGATGTACGCGCCGTTGGCGTCGGTCAGTACGCCCCAGTCGAGGTCGGCGAGGAGGAGCGACGCCCCCGCGACAGGGCGCCCCGTGGTCGCGTCGCGGACCGTGCCTTCCAGGGACCCCTGCGCGGCCCCCGGCTGCTGGAGCGCCATGAGCAGGAGGAGGGAGGGAGAAAGCATGGATCGAAAGTCGCCGTCCGAGGACGCTTCCCGCAACTCATCGGTGCCCCGCCGGTTCCCCATCTGACGAGCCTTTTCCGAGGCGGTCGATCAGTTCCCAGGGATAGGCATTTCAAAGGCCCTCGGAGCGGGACAGCAAGGTGGGGCCGGGGTTTTGAGGGAGCAAGGAATTCTTGAATGGAGGCCCTCATGGCCGAGGGTGCTCGAGTTCTTCGGGCCAGAAGTTCGCCTCTCGGACATCGACGTGGCCGCGCTAACCGCGTACGAATCGGCCCGGCGCCGGCACCCCGCGGTGCGTGACGGCACCCGCATTGCCTCTCAGGCGATCCTCCACGAGATCCATGCGCTGTCGTCCCTCTTCAAGCGGGCCGTGGCGGAGGGTAGGGCGGAGGTGAACCCGGTCCCGCGCCTTCCGCAGAAGCCCGAGGTGGAACGCCGGGAGGCGGAGTACCTGGAGATCGGAGAGGCGGCGAGGCTCCTCAAGGCTGCGGGCGACCTAGACGGAGGCCGTGCCGGCCGCCGGGTTCGTTTCCTTCGGCCGCTCCTCGCCACGTTTCTCCTCACCGGAGGACGCGCCCAGGAAGTGCTGGGGCTCCTCCGGGAGGACGTCGACCTCGTGAACGGACAGGTTCACTTCCGACCGAACCGGTACCGCGCCCTGAAACGGCCGCGCCACCGGAGGTGGATCCCGCTCTGGCCTCAGCTTCGGGAGATCCTCACGCTCCACCTGGACATACGGTCTGAAGGAGCTCTGATCTTCCCTTCGGCGAGCGGCGGGATGATCAAGGACTTGCGAAGCGCCCTTGCATCCGCCGTGAAGAGAGCGAAGATCGAGAAGCTGGTCACACCCCACACCTTCCGGCACACGTATGCGGCAACGCGCCTTCAGACCATGGACCACGGACAGCCCGTGAGCGCCTATACGGTGATGCGCGAGCTCGGGCACTCCTCGCTGTCGCTCATCGAGAAGACATACGGCCACCTGCTCGAGGTCCGCGTGCGGAGCGCCGTCGTCGAGTACCGCGAGGCGAAGGTTGTCCCCTTCCGTAAGCGCGCGGAAGGGAAGTAGTATGGAAACGCACTGGACTTTTCTGGCACCCGTTTGTCACCGGGGTTGTCACCGAGTGGGCCAGACGCACCGGGCCGAGATGGCCGTAAGTTGTTGCAGTGACAATAACCCGCCGGGGTGGCGAAATTGGTAACCGCAGGGGACTTAAAATCCTCTGGGCTTAGGCCCTTCCGGGTTCAACTCCCGGCCCCGGCATCATCGAGGAGAGAAGGGACCCACGCCCGGGCGGTCCCGAGAGCTCGGCGCTTATCACCCTGTTGCACGGTCCGGTGACTGTTTAGATTGGCGGGCATGGAGATCGGCGCGAAGTGGAAAAAGGCTACAGCGGCCCTCGGCATCTTCTTGGTCGTCACTGTCGTGACGCCATTCATCGAGGAACTTGACGCCAATATCAAGTGGGCGATCGCGGTGGCAGGATTGGCACTTATTGCGTGGTCTTCTCTGCCACGCCTGCGGCCATTGGGCACCCGCACCGTCCTCATTTGGCTGTCGGCGGGTTTTACGGCGTCGGGCATAGCCCAGGCGGCCGTGAACGCCCGTGCTATGCCCGTGCTGATCCCGTGGCCGTGGTGGACTCCCGCCCCATCCCTCTTGTTCTTGGCCGCGACAACCTTGCTCGCTGGCGCGATCTGGCGTGAGGGAAGACACGGCCGCGCTGGGGTGGCGCACAACCCGGACCTGCGCCTCGTACAAGCCATCGCCCCACCAGCTAACGAGCCCCCATCGGTAGCCCGGCAACAGGCCGTCGTTAGGGCATCGGAAGCTATGCCGGACATCGAAGCAGCGGCCCATTCGCTGGGTCGCGTGTGGAGACGGTTGGCGGAACAGGACCCGTCGCCCAGTTCGATCCAAAATTGGCTGAGTCGGTGCATCGACGAATCTCACCTCAAACCGATGAACCGGGCCATGAACGACCTAAAGGAAACGTTGTTGCAAGGCGAAAACGCGGAGCCGGAACGCCCACTCGTGGAGTTCTACGGCGCGTATAACGCACTTCGCGAGGTGTGCAGGCGGTTCGCAGAAAAGACGGGGCAGGATCTGGCGCTACTCATCCAGTACCGAGAATGGCTCCCAAGGGATGACAAGGCGTTGGCCTCGCTCGAAACACTGCGGGCACAGCCAACGATGGAAAGTCTTGAAAAGCTGATCCGCGAGTTGCCGCCGCTACATAGAACGCCTATCGACATGCCGCCGCTTAAGGCGCCGCCTTCTCCCTTCCGGCTGAACGAGTTTCGCCAAGAGGGCGATAGACTCGCGAACGAGGCGGCGGACAGCACTGACGGCGTCCTTGGGAGGATCGAAGAATGGATTGGGCGAGTGTGCGAATACCTTCACGCATCAAGGGGAGACGAAGACGTAGTCGCCTTCGGTGGTCTGTATGAGCCGCACCGATTCATGGGGCTAATGCCCGAAGCCGTCAGGGGCCGGGTGGAGTGGCGTATGTCCAGGCTGGATGAACTCATAGGCAAATACGGTGCGACCAGTTCGGGTATTACCGTCACGATGTCAGGGCATGGTACCGTAGCGCCTCCCCCTCCACCAGCCGAGTCAGAAGGTCCCGAAACATGAACTCGTTGTCCCGGTTATTGAACCGCCATTCAAGCTCTTCGAGGTAGCGATTCAGATGCTTCACGCTGACCTTGTGGAACGCACCCATGATCGAACGCTTGAGGAGGCTCCAGACGCCTTCGACGGTGTTCGTGTGAACGCCATCGGGAGTGACCCACTCCTTCGCGATGTGTTTGACCGTCTGGTGGCGCGTGTTGTGGTCCGCGATCCCGAGGTAGGCGCGGAGCTCGTCGGTGTAGATGGCCTCAGTCTCGTCGCTGACGTGCCGGAAGATGAAGTCGTGCAGGGTGGCTTTCCGCACGTTCGGAATGGCCTCAAGGCGGATGTTGCCGCCGCGCTGGACGGCACCGACAACCCAATGCTTGCCGACGGTGTTGCCGGTCCCTACACCTTCGCGCTTACCGCCCACGAGCGTTTCGTCCACCTCGACGATCCCGAACAGCGTGGGGCCGATGCTGAAGTTGCCACCCTCCATCGCCTCACGAATCCGATGGCACAGATGCCATGCGGTTTTGTAGGAGACACCGAGGGTCCGCTTCATCTGGTTCGCGCTGATCCCCTTCTTGGATTCGAGCATGAGGTAAATCGCGACGAACCACTTCCGCAGGGGAAGCTTGGTGTTGTCGAAGATCGTCCCCGACGTAACCGAGAAGCGGTAGCGGCACCCGTTGCAATCGAACTGGTCGCGAGTGCTGATCTCCGAGACGGAAAGATCCCCGCAACGCGGGCAAGCAACGCCGGAAGGCCAGCGAAGCTTCTCGATGTACTCGCGGCAAGTGTTGTCGTCCCCGAACTGATCCATAAGGGACATCAAATTCAGCTTAGCGGTGTTAGGCATGTCAGAAACCAAGCGTAGGGAGAAAGACAAGCTTCCGGCCGACGTGAGAGCACTCACGGCCGACGAACTCATGGAGAAGGTATTTTCCAAAAAGGTCGTCAAAGAGCTTAAGAAGGTCGCCCACAAGGACGATCCGAAGCCCGCGCCGAAGGAGTGAGTGACTGTCCATGCTTCAATATAAGCATATTCGGCCTACCGTGCAACAGGTATACAAGCGCGGAGAGCTCGGCTTGCCGGCTGCGCCCAATCTTCCGCACGGCCTCGCTTCCGGCCGGCGGTGCTAGGGGGGGCGTAGCTGTCCAGCGAACTGACAGGGTCCCGCCAGGTTCTCGCCGTTTCAGGCTCTGGCGCTCGACGCCCATCATCTCAAGGCTAGGGCAGTCGTTTAGGGCGCATCCGATGGGGCGTCACCCGGCGACGGCTCCACGGCTCGGAACTTGCTTTCCCTAATCGTCTCGAGACTCCGGGACTCTCGCTGGCGGAGGCCCTGGTATGTTCCCGGCGTAGTGCGGCGCAGGGCACTTGCTCTTGCCTCCACCGATCCACTCGGTGCTCCGGCCGTGCGGGGTGCCTGGGGTCGCGTAGGGAAGGGGTCTTCCCCATCGGTCTCACTCGGACGGCTACTGCGATGAACCGTGTGGAGAGCGGTATCATCTTCCGCGAAGGCGAACTTTTGTCCTCTTCCTCCCCCCGGCTTCCGCATTCGCACGACGGACGGTGGCGAGCTCGCCGTTCTCTCGATGGAGGCGTTGACCCTCCGCGTCGTCCGCGGGGATGTCCTGCCGGATACGCCGATTTACGACTCGGGGACGAACGAGTGGCGGCGGGCAGGTGACATCCCGGTGGTGAGATTCGTCGTGGAAGAGGCGAGCCTCCAGCTGCAGGAGCCGCTGGAGGCCTGGGTCGCGGGCTCCGATGCCATCTCCGAGACAACGACGGATAGGACGGAGTCAGTCGCGTCCGTCGAAACGACGTCTGCGTCGGGTGCTCCACCCGCGGCGGTCGGCAGTGTCGGCGCCCCCGCGAAGGTCGAGCCACCGTCCCTCGAGGTCGCGGCCGCGATTCCCGACATTCCTTCCGTCCGATCCCCGCTCCAGCCCAGCCCATCGTTCCCAGCTCGGGTTTCAATCGGAAGTCCACGCCGCGCGGCGGCGTTTCTCATAACGATTGCCGGAGCTCTCGTGGTGGCCGCATTCCTGGTCATCCCCCGCTTGAGAACGGAGGAGGCGTTCGCGGACTCCACGAACCTTACGAGGGCGAAGTCCGTGTTGGACCTCGGCCTTGGTCCGATCGCCATGACGGATCTCGGCGCCGATCGCGCAGTTTCACCGCCGGCGCCCTTCCGACTGGTCCCGGAAGGCTCCGAGGCCGTTCGCGTGTCCGAGTCCGACTTCGAGGTGGATCCCGCGGTCCTTGTGGACGAGGCAGTTCAGAGCATTCCGATCCCGCCGCCCGTGATCGAACTGAGCGCTGAACTCCCGTCGGACGGCGGGGATGTCGGCCTACCTACGATCGCCGAGGTGGTGAGAATCGAAGACCTCCTGTCCGCTCCCACCGCGGCTCCGTCGCCGGCGGTGGACCCCAGGGGCCGGCCGATCGTCACTTTTTTCGAGGTCCCGCCCCGCGTCAGCAACTCCACCGCGGTCCGAGCGGCGCTTCGCAGGGAATACCCCTCGAACCTGCTGGAGGCGGGGATCGGAGGAAGAGCCGACTTGTGGTTCTACGTCAACAATGAGGGGGTGGCGGAAAGTGTTCAGCTGCACCAGAGCTCCGGAGCTTCCGAGCTGGACGAAGCGGCGCTCCGCGTCGCCCATGACTTCGCCTTCACTCCAGGGCGCATCGCGGGCGAGCCGGCCGCCGGATGGATCCTCGTCGGCGTCATCTTCGACCGTCGCTGAGCCCGATCCGATCCGACGTCGTAGCCGGATGGCGCCGCTTCGGCGCGGCGCGTCAGGCCTGCGGCAGCGCGTCCACGTGTTCCGCCATCCGGCGGCGCATGGCCGCGTCCGGTAGCCTCCCCAGTCCAGCACCCATGTTGTCCACCAGGTTGTCCGGGTTCGAAGTCCCCAGAATCACTACGGTCATATCCGGATTGCTGAGGAGATACTTGAGGAAGAATTGGGCCCACGAATTCGCGTCGAACTCTGCGGCCCACTCGGGGAGAGTCCGTCCCTGCACGCGGCTGAAGAGGCGCGCTCGCCCAAAGGGAAGGGCGGCGATGGTCGCGATGCCCCGGTCGCGCGCGATCGGAAAGATGGTCTCCTCCACCTCACGATTGTCGATCGCGAAGTCGAGTTGGACAAAGTCGAGCGTCTCGTTCCGCAGCATCTGGATTACGTCCTCGTAACGATTGTCGCCCGTCGTCGTGATCCCGAGATAGCTGATCCGCCCTTCGGCCTTGAGCTCGCGGAGGAGCGGGAGCTGGACCTGCCAGTCACCCAGATTATGGACCTGCTGCAACCGGATCCGGCCGGGAGCCAAGCGTGCCTCGGATTGCGCGACCTGCGCCAGCCCCGTGGCGCGACCATTCACTCCACTGACTTTCGTGGCCCACCACATCTCGTCGGAGCTCCCGATATCCCGGGCGAGCTCCCCGAGCACCTGCTCGGAAGCGCCATAAGAGGGTGCCGTGTCAATGAACTTTCCGCCGTGCTCCGTGAAGCGGAGCACGACCGCGCCACCCTCCAAAAGGTCAGGAATTCGTCCGGAAAGGGCCACGAGATCAGCCCCCGAGTAAGGCTGTCCCCCATTTCCCCGGGCGACTATCTTTCCGTATTCGACCCTTGAGTAGTTCCACTTTCCCACGTCGGTCCATGCGAAGCGGAGGTTGTTATGACCGGAGTCCGAGTCCTCGTCGGCACGAAGAAGGGCGCGTTCGTTCTTTCGTCCGACGGAGCGCGGCGGAGCTGGAAGGTGTCGGGCCCTCACTTCGGGGGGTGGGAAGTGATGCATGTGAACGGCTCGGCCGCGGATCCGAACCGGATCTATGCTTCGCAATGGACGGACTGGCATGGGCAGGTCGTCCAGCGTTCGGACAATGGAGGGAAGAGTTGGGAGCCGGTCGGGAACGAGTTCGCCTATCGCGGCGAGCCGGGCATGCATCTCTGGTATGACGGGACCCCCCACCCTTGGGCCTTCAAGCGAGTCTGGCACCTGGAGCCTTCGGTGACCGATCCCGACACCGTGTTCGCGGGGGTCGAGGACGCCGCCCTCTTCCAGTCACGGGACGGAGGGAAGAGCTGGTCGGAGCTTCCCGCCCTCCGCACCGACTGCACTCCGCAAGCGTGGATGCCGGGGGCGGGCGGAATGTGCCTCCATACGATTCTGATCGATCCCGCGAATCCCAAGCGCATGTATGTCGCGATCTCCGCCGCGGGAGCCTTCCGCACGGATGACGGGGGCGCATCCTGGCATGTCGCGACGGGCGGACTCAATTCTGACTTTCTCCCGAATCCCACCGCGAGCGTCGGTCACTGCGTTCACAACCTCGCCTTCCATCCGTCGCGTCCGGACACCGTCTTCATGCAGAAGCACTGGGACGTCTGCCGGAGCGACAACGCCGGAGAGTCGTGGATCGAGGTAAGCGGAAACCTCCCGACGGACTTCGGCTTCCCGATCGCCGTGCATGCCCACGAACCGGAGACGATTTACGTGATTCCAATCACGAGCGACGCGTTGCACTATCCTCCCGGCGGACGGCTCCGGGTTGCACGGAGCCGGACCGCGGGGAACGAGTGGGAGATGTTGGGAAAGGGGCTCCCGCAGCGGAACTGTTACGTGAACGTCCTCCGCGACGCGTTGGCCGTGGACTCATTGGACGATTGCGGGGTCTATTTCGGCACCACGGGCGGGCAAGTCTACGTTTCCCCCGACGGAGGGGACAGCTGGAAGCCGATCGTGAAGAATCTTCCGGCCGTTTATTCGGTCGAGGTTCAGACACTTCCGTGAGATCGGTCCGGGTCGCGCTTCCCGCACACCTTCGCACGCTCGCGCGCGTGGGGGGAGAAGTGCATGTGGACCTGGTGGAGGCGCCGACCATCAAAGATGTCCTGGATGCCCTCGAGGGCCATTACCCGATGCTGCGTGGGACAATTCGGGACCAGAGGACGAAGGAGCGCCGGGCCTTCATTCGGTATTTCGCCGATGGCACGGATCTTTCCCATGATCCGACAAATACGCCGTTGCCCGATTCGGTACTCGATGGATCCGAGGCCTTCCTGGTCATCGGGGCGATTTCCGGAGGGTAACCAGGGGGGGGAAGTGCCATGGCAAGTGGGGAATCGGCGGACTATTACGAGATCCTGCAGGTCAGCCCGAACGCGGACAGTGAAACGATCGGGCGGGTCTTTCGTTTTCTCGCGAAGCGCTACCATCCGGACGGGCCCGACGGAGGGGATCCCGACCGATTCGCGATGATCACGGATGCGTTCCGGGTCCTCACCGACGCGGAGCGCCGCGCCCAATACGACGCCCGCCATTCGAGAATCCGTGCGGAACGGTGGAAGCTCCTCGACCCCGGACCCGCCGAGAACGAGTTCGCCTCGGACCTCCGCATTCGCACCGCCATCCTCGCACTCCTATACGCCGCCCGGCGGCAGGACGTGGACCAGCCGGGAGTGGGAATCTATGAGCTGGAACGGCTCCTCGACTGTCCGTCCGAGCACATGAAATTCCATGTCTGGTACTTGAAGGAACAAGGATGGATCGAGCGGCTCGAGGACGGGCGCTTCGCGGTGACCGTATCGGGCGTCGATCGGGTGTCGGCGGAAGGAACCCGGCCGGGGCCGCTCCTGCTACCCGAAGGTGGGGCCGGAGACTCTTAGGCACGCGGCGCCGAAGCGAGGCGAGGTGTGGTACCGTAACCCCGGGTGACACACGGGACTAACTTACGGGGCCAGCTCTCAGCGGCGCGCAGATGCGAGTGCGGCCAGTCCCTTTTTCAGTCCCAGGAGTTCGACACTGAGGCCCGCATGTGGCCACGCCGGCCGCTTCACCCCCGACTCCGCCTCGGCCACGACGCTCCGATAAATTCGCGTCATCTGAGACACCCAGCGATCCGAGGAGAATTTGTCCCGAACGCGAGCCTGCCCGGCCAGCCCCATTCGTGCGAGCTGCTCGGGGACCTGTGCAAGCTCGATGACAGTCTTGGCCAGCGACTCAGGATTGGTCGAAGGAACGAGACGCCCCGCGTTGTCGGGTCCCAGGAGCTCCGGCGCGCCCCCGGCGCGCGTCGCGACGACGGGGAGGCCGGCGGCCATGGCTTCCACAACTGGAAAGGGAAACGGTTCCCCTGAGTTCGGGTGGATCAAGAAGTCCGCTCCCGTGAGCAACCTGCGGGCCTCCGGTCCATCGTCGTGCCAATGTACATAACGATTTAGGCCACGCGCCTTAACCCTGCGAATTAGCTCATTCTTGGCCGTCCCACCCCCGACGATCAGGAAACGGATGTCGGGAATCGCGGCGAGGATCTCGGGGATGGCCCAGAGGAGGAGATCCACGCCGCTCCGGCGGTCCTCCAGCTCGGCGATCGTCACGGCCACGAGGGCATCCGCGGAGAACCCGGTCATGCGGCGGAGCGCGAGGCGGTCCCGCACGTTCGGCTCCGGTAGCGAAATCGTGTCCACGCCAGGGTAAACGACCTCGAGAAGCCCACGGGGAAAGACGTGGTTCCGCACGAACTGGTCCCATTGCGCTCCCGAGAGGGCGACCACGCGGCGCGACCAGCGCTGCAGCGACTTCACGGCCGTCCGCTCGAGCTTCGCGTAGGCGGCGGCTTCCCCTTCCGTGCCCCCGGTTCCGTAAAGACTCGCGACGAGGGGAACGCCGGTCAGCCGGGCGGCGAGCGATCCCCACACACACGCCCAGGGAAGGTGGGCGTGAATCAGATCGTAGTCACCGCTCCTGAGAAGTCGAACCAGCCGCATGAAGGCGGCGATGTCACGAGGGGTTCGGCCGTCCAGGGACTCTGGCCGCATGGCTGGGTGGAAGCCGACGTCGGAGGAAAGCGCACCGTCCGGCCGGGAGCATCCAAGCAACTCGATTCGGAGCTGCTCCGGATCGGCCGCTTCGGCGAAGGCCTCGACCCGGGTCTCGACAAGGGCCTCACGCTCCGAATCTGCGAGCCAGAGCACGCGGAGCGAAGGACCCGGGGGGAGGCGCGAGGCGCGGACGTTCACCGAAGGGACTTCGGGGGGGAGCGTCGAGCGAAAACCACCGCCCGCCACGGCAACGCGACTCGAAGTCAACGTTCCGAGAGCCTGATGCATTACGAAGTGCACTGAAGGTACATGACATCTCCCTAGGTGCCGATCCTCGTTGGCTCGAGGACCCGCGAAGGTCTCTCCGCAGTCGTCGTCCCTTCCATACCATGCATCGAGCGTGCCGGAGACTCGATTCGCCCAACGAGGCGATTCCATGCCGCGTGCGCTTCAAACCCCTCCTGCATACCGAACAAAAGTGCCGAAGGAGTTACCGATACTGCGCTCTCCACTGGATCCCTGCCAAACCCCTCAAAGTGACTGTGGAATGGGCGCAATCGCCCTCTCTGGACGGCGTGGCACAGACCATGCACTTCCCCCCCTTCTGTCGGACCCGCGCTGTAGCACTGGATCCGCGCCGGCTAATGGGTCGGCGCTTCGGGCCGAAGATCGGATGCACGGCGGTCGGGTGCCGCCGCGAACGCGGCAGCAACGAGGGCACGGAGAAAAGGAGCGGATCATGTCGGAAAAAGAGGTCAAGCCACTGCGTTTCACCGCGCTCTTCAGTTGGGGCGGCGTCGTCGTGGCCCTGCTGGGAGTGCTCGCGCTCATCGCAGGGGATGGGAGGTCCGGACTCCTCCTCGTCGCTGCCGGCGTGACGGCTTGGTTCTTCGCCAAGCGGCGAGGACGGCGGGTGGAGGGAGTGGAGGCGTAGATCGAAGGAAGGGGGTTGGGAATCAAAGACATCCAATGCGGAGATCGGGGCCTCAGATCCCTCCGGTCCGGGTTTGCGGGATAGGGCGCGACGGGCCCCTTAACGGCGCGTCCGCGGCGAGGCTCCTCGATGGGCCGGACCGACCGCAAGCCGAGAGAGCCGAGATCTGAATCAATGGCCGAAAGGCCGGGAGGAAAGAATGTCGCAGATGTTCAGGAGTCTCTGGCAGGACGAGTCGGGGCAGGACCTGGCGGAATACGCCATGCTGCTCGTCCTCGTGGCGATCGTCGTGATGGCTGTCCTTACGCCGTTCGCGAACGCCGTGTCGGGTGGGTTCACTCAGGTCACCAACGCGCTGTTCGGTGGCGGTGGCGGCGGTGCGCCCTAACGCATCACGTGTGCCTCTGGCGGCCCAGCGGTCAGGATGAGGGAGGCCTTTCCGGTCTTCCGTTCTGGCCGCTGGGCAGTCTGGCAGACTCTCGTAGGTGCAGTCCAGGAGGAAACGACGTGTTCGAATGGATGATCGGCGGGACACTGATCCTGGTGGCTATCACAGCGTCATGGTTCGATCTCCGCGAACGGCGGGTGCCGAACGCGCTCACGATCCCTTCCCTGGGCTTCGCGGTTCTCATGGGACTGGCGGATGGACTCCCCGGGGTCGGGATGGCGCTGGCGGGCGCGGCGATCTGCTTCCTCTTCGCTCTTCCGCTTTTTCTGGTGGGAGGGTTGGGGGGTGGGGACGTCA
Organism: Gemmatimonadota bacterium; assembly: GCA_040882465.1. Taxonomy (NCBI): domain Bacteria; kingdom Pseudomonadati; phylum Gemmatimonadota; species Gemmatimonadota bacterium. The sequence goes on along the minus strand of JBBEBG010000001.1, from coordinate 162,913 downwards.
AGCTCCTCACGGCATTCGGTGCGTTTTTGGGTCCGCAGCGCCTGGTCAGCGGATTCATCGCGATGGCGCTGGTGGGCGGAGTTCTCGCGGCCGTGGAGATGATTCGACGCCGCGCAGTGGGTCGGACGTTCAGGAATCTCTTCTTCATGGCGATGACGCTCGGCCGTGGAACGCTCACGGGATGGAAGAAGGGGGATTCGGACGGTTGGCTCACGATTCACTCAGCCGGTGCGGTGACCGTTCCGTACGCACTGGCGATTTCGGCGGGTGCGGTCTTCGCCTGGTTTTTCTGAGACCCGGGGAGTCCCGCCCTCATGGTCGTGGAGGGGAAGGGTAGGGGAAGGTGGCAACGCCGTGGGAGGCGTCCACGATGCCAGCCGGCATCGGGAAAAGAAGCGAGTGGTTGACACGAACCGGAAAGGGCCATGCGAAGACAGGCAATGATATTACTGATCCTGGCGGTGGCGGCCGGGGGAGCTGCGGCTCTCCTCGCCATGCGCGTGCTCCGAACTCCCGAGTCGAACGTGGCTCAGGCGGCGGAGACGGGCATGACGAGTGTCGCGGTTGCCGCCCGAGACATGAACGCCGGGACTCTCTTGGGGCCGGAAGACGTGACCATGGTGGAGTGGCCGGCGAGCCACCTCCCCGCGGGCTACAGCACTTCGGCCGCGGACGTGCTTGGACGGGGGCTCCTGCAGCCCGTCCGGACGAACGAGCCGCTCCTCTCTGAGAAATTGGCCAGCGTGGAATCGGGCGGCGGGATGCCGATCATGATTCCTCAAGGGAAACGCGCCATGTCGGTTCGCGTGGACGAGGTGGTCGGCGTCGCCGGCTTCGTCCTTCCGGGGACCCGCGTGGACGTGGTCGTAACGATGGATCGGACCGGATCGAGCGACGAGGCGCAGACGCGCCTCGTGCTCCAGAACATCGAAGTGGTTTCGGCCGGGCAGTCGCTCGAGCGGGACCCCGATGGGAATCCGGTGGAGGTCGCGGTCGTCACGGTTCTCGTAGCTCCGGACCAAGCCGAGCAGCTCGCCATTTCACACTCGAACGGGCGTCTCCAGCTTGCCCTCAGAAACCCCCTCGACATGGACTCGGTGTCCACTCCCGGAATCACGGCGAGTCAGGTCATCGCGGGTCGCCCGCAGCCGGTGGTAAGGTCCACTGCGCCGCGCCCGGCCGCCACGACCCCGGCGCCCCAGGCGCCGACGCAGTTGCAGCTCGAAGTATATCGCGGACCCGAGCGTTCGACGTCCGATGTAGATCGTACCCTTGAGGCAAGCGGAGGAGGTGGCTCGTGAGAGAGGCAGAGAGGAATTCGCGACTCCCACGCGGGATTGGTCGCGGACACGCACGTAGGTGCGTGGGGTGGAGGTGGGCGCTCCTAGGGTTCGCTTTCCTGACGCTCCCTGAAGGGTCCCAAGCGCAGCAGATGCAGCAGCTGACCGTGGCGAGAGGAAACTCCATCGTGGTCGCGCATCCGGTCATTCTCCAGAGAATACTGATCGGGGATCCCGCAATCGCGGATGTGGTCCCCGTTTCCGCCCAGGAGATTGTGGTGAACGGGGTTACCCCCGGCACGACGACGCTTCTCTTCTGGGACATCAACGGCGTCCGCACGAGCTACTCAGTGCGAGTCACCAGGGATGCGGCGAGCCTTCAGAGCGAGTTCACCCGGGTTTTCCCGGACGAGTCGTTCGAAGTGACCGCGGTCGGAAACACCCTGATTCTCTCCGGCGAGACCATGAATTCGGTCGCGGCTGCGCGCGCTTTCGCGCTGGCCACGAGCCTGGAGGGCGACGCGCAGGTGGTGGACTACATCCAGGTCCCGGACCGAGGACAGGTGCTCCTGCAGGTTCGCTTCGCGGAAGTGAGTCGAAACGCCATTCGCGACCTCGGCGCGCACATCGTGCGGGTCGATCCATTCAACCTCCGCGGGGACGATGAGGGGATCCTCTCGCCGGGGGGCGTCGTGCCGCCCAGCGGGAACCTTCTGAACGACCCTCCGGGGCCCGACCAGACGTTCTCCGACGCGGTCAACTTTTTCCTCTTCCACAAGCAGTCGAATGTCTCCGCGCTGATCCAAGCGCTCCAGACGGAGGGGAGTTTCAAGAGTCTCGCCGAGCCGAACCTCATGACCCTTCCGGGCGAGACGGCCTCCTTCCTGGCGGGTGGGGAGTTCCCCTTCCCGGTCGTGCAGGGGGGCGCCGCAGCCGGTGGTGTGAGTATCGAATTCCGCGAATTCGGGATCCGGTTGAGCTTCACGCCCGAAATCACGAACGCGGGCGCCATTCGGATGTCGGTCCAGCCCGAGGTCTCGACCCTCGACTTTTCGGGCGGTCTCGAGATCTCGGGGTTCCAGATCCCTGTCCTCCTCTCCCGCCGTGCGAGCACGGTGGTCGAGATCCAGGAAGGGCAGACGTTCGCGATCGCTGGACTCCTGGATCACCAGATGACCGAGAGCGTGAGGAAGATCCCGATCCTCGGAGACATTCCGATCCTGGGTGCGCTTTTCCGCTCCACCGCGGTGCAGCAGTCCGAGACCGAGCTACTCGTTCTCGTGACGCCTTTCCTGGTTGGTCCGGATGCCCTAGTGCCGGAGATTCCGACTGGTGAGCCCGGCACCTGGGATTGGATGCGCTTCATGCGAGATCCGGCCGAGGAGAGCGAACAGGATGTGGAGGTCGAATCTACCGTGGACGAAGTGAACGACGCGACGAACGACCGCTGACGCGACGGGGCCTCGCGAACGGCCCTTGGTTGGATCAGGAATCAGACTCCGGGACGCCCGGAGGTTCTCGAAGAGAGGGGTAGTGACGTGACGAACGCATCGGGGAATGGACAGGGACACGGCCAGGGGAACGGACACCCCACCGGCAATGGAAACGGAAACGGGAACGGACACAGCGCGTTGATTAGCGCCATCGTGTCCACGGACCCGGAATTCGCACGACGGCTGGTGGAGATGTTTCCGCCCTCGGCCGACGTGCGTATGGCGCTCGAGGTGGCTGAGCCGTTCACCTCGATCACGGATTCGCACCTGGAGGCTCTACGCCGCCTCGATCCCGATGTCGTTTTTGTGGATCTCGAGTCGGATCCCCAGATCGGTCTCAAGTTCGCCCAGTTCCTCGTCGATTCGGCCCTCGGCCGCGCGATCGTGGCGTCGGGGAGCGCGGATTCGCCGGAGATCCTCCTCCAGGCGATGCAGGCGGGAATCCAGGAGTTTCTCCCGAAGCCGCTCGAATCCAACCGCCTTTCCGGCGTGATCGAACGGCTTCAGAAGAAGGCCGGGAAATCCGGACGCACGGTTGGAAATGGGGCGGAGGTCGGAAAGCTTTTGTCGGTATTCAGCCCTAAGGGCGGCTCAGGCGCAACCACCTTCGCGGTGAATCTCGCGGTCGCCATCCATCAGTTGACGCGAAAGCGCACCTTGATCGTCGACCTGGATCTCGAGCTGGGTGAGACCGCACTCCTTCTGGGAATGGAGCCGCGCTTCAGCAGCGTGGATCTGGTGCGGAACTATCACCGCGTGGACGAGGGACTCCTAGCCTCATATATCGAGCGCGACGAATCCGGCACGGAGCTCCTCTCGGCTCCATATCAGCCGGCGGATTTCCACAGTGTGGACGGCGAAAGGATCGGGATGATCCTCGGCTTCCTCAAGGAGCATTACGACTACATCGTCGCGGACGCCCCGAAGACGCTGAATCCGGTCACCATGAACGCCTTCGAGGCGTCGGACCAGATCTACCTACTTTGCACGGCGGATCTCCAGTCGCTTCGGAACGTCACCCGGTCGCTTCCCCTTCTGAAGGGACTCGCCGGGGAACGACCCGATAACTGGATCCGTCCCATCGTGAACCGCTTCAACCCCTCCCTCCCCATCAGCGTGGGCGAAGTGGAGCGGACGCTGGGAATGAAGGTCTACCACACTCTCCAGAACGACTACCGCCCGATCATGGATTCGATCAACGAAGGGCGGCCCGTCGTGCTGAACAAGAAGTCGAAATATGGAGAGGACGTCCGAAAGCTTGCCGCGCGGATTACCGGGATGGGGCCCTCCGAAGACGAGAAAGGCGGTTTCTTCGGTAGCCTGTTGAGTGGGAAGCGCGGCGGCCAGGTCCCAAAGGACCGAACGACCCGATTCACTTCGCAGCTCGCAACCAAGGGTAGCAACCGATGAGCGTGTTCGCGCGCGGCAAGACGAATTCCGTGAGCAGTCCCGGGCACGAGCGCGGAGCGGTTTGGAATCCCTCCGACCTCCCCGCGATCCCGGAGACTCTCGAGGCCATCTGGAATCCGGAAGGGGTCGACGAGGAAGGGAACGAAGGCTCCACCGAATTCCAGGAAATCAAGACGAGGCTCCACCGGAAGCTTCTGGAGCGCCTGAACCTGAGCTCGCTGAGCGAGCGCAATCAGGAAGAGGCCGAGACGGAGGTCGGACGCATCGTCCGCCAGATGTTGGCGACGGAAAGCGCTCCCCTCAACATGGAGGAGCGGGAGAAAATCGTGGAGCAGGTGGTCCACGAAATCTTCGGCCTCGGCCCACTCGAACCGTTAATCAAGGACCAGTCCATCTCGGACATCCTGGTGAACGGCTACAATTCGGTGTACGTGGAGCGGAACGGTCGCCTCTACAAGTCGAGCATCAATTTTCGGGACAACCAGCACCTCCTCCAGGTAATCGACCGGATCGTGTCGGCGGTCGGCCGCCGTATCGACGACTCGTCGCCGATGGTGGACGCACGGCTTCGCGACGGCTCGCGCGTGAACGCGATCATCCCCCCGCTCGCGCTCGACGGTCCTCACATCTCGATCCGTAAGTTCCGTCGAGACGTGCTCTCAGCGGAGGATCTCATTCGAAACGGCTCGATCAGCGAGTCCATGTTGACCTTCCTGCGCGCCGCAGTGGCAGCTCGACTGAACATCCTGATCTCGGGGGGAACCGGCTCAGGGAAGACGACCTTCCTGAACGTCCTCTCCGACGCGATTCCCGCGAACGAACGAATCGTGACCATCGAGGACTCGGCGGAGCTCCAGCTCCGTCAGCCCCACGTGGTTCGGCTCGAGACCCGTCCGCCGAACATCGAAGGTCGCGGGCAGGTGGACCAGCGCCAGCTCGTCATCAATGCCCTCCGCATGCGCCCCGACCGGATCGTCGTCGGGGAGGTCCGGAGCGCCGAGGCCCTCGACATGCTTCAGGCCATGAATACCGGGCACGACGGGTCCATCACGACCCTCCACGCGAACTCGCCGCGGGACGCCCTCGGCCGCCTGGAGACGCTGATCCAGATGGCCGGAATGAGCCTCGGGGAATCCGCGATGCGCCGGCAGATCGCGTCGGCCATCGACATCGTGATCCACCTCTCCCGCCTTTCGGACGGGAAGAGGAAGGTCATGAACATTTCGGAGGTCGTCGGGATGGAGGGCGAGGTCATCACCATGCAGGACCTCTTCCTCTTCGAGAGGAAGGGCGTGGGCGAAGACGGATCCGTTACGGGAGCTTTCCGGGCACGAGGGATACGCCCGCGCGCTGCGGAACGGCTCCAGGCGGTCGGGATCAACCTGGAAGAGACACTCTTCTCCGACATGCCGGCGCGGGGCCGGTAGGAGCCGCCATGTCAGAACTCCTGAATTCTCGCGGGCTGATCCTCGCGATCACGGCCTTCATCGTCGTCGCGCTGGGCACGGTCGCTATCGGACTCCTCTGGGAGGGAGCGCGCCGCTGGCTGCGGGCGCAGTCCGCATCCCGCGCACTCCGGGAAATCTCGGCGGCACGTGTGCAGAAGGGCAAAGATGACGCGCGAAAGGCGGGAAGCCTTCTCCGTGCGGAGGAAGGAAGTGGGGTTCCCCCTTGGCTCGAAGCGATTGTGGTCCGACTTCCCCACCGGGATGACCTCCAGCGCCTTTTGGACCAGGCGGGAATCCGTGCTCTGAGCATCCCGACGATCCTCGTGGCCTCTGTCGGTATCGCAGTGGTGCTCGCGGGGATCGTCTTCGTCCTGACCGGCAATCTCATCGCGGCGCTCCCGGGGGCAGCCCTGGGGGGATACATCCCCATCGGCTTCCTGAAGATCAAGAGGAACCGGCGCTTCGCCGCATTCGAAGAGGGATTTCCGGATGCGATCGATCTCCTGGCGCGGGCGGCGCGGGCGGGTCACTCGCTGGCATCCGGGCTCGAAGTCGTTTCCGAAGAGGGCGCCGAGCCGATTGCATCCGAGTTCCGCCAAGTCTTCGAAGAGCAGCGCTTCGGGCTTCCGATCCAGGATGCCCTCCTGGGTCTCGCGGACCGAGTGGACATCGTGGACGTGCGGATTCTCGTGACTGCGGTCCTCATCCAGCGCGAGTCCGGGGGGAACCTGGCCGAAAGCCTCGATGGGCTGTCGAGCGTGATCCGAGGCCGCTTCCGCTTCAAGCGCGACGTGAAGACGAAGACCGCCCATGGACGGATCACTGGGCTCGTCGTCGCGGCCGCGCCGTTCGTCGCGGCCGTCGGGATGTACATGGTGAACCCGGAGTACATGACCCCCATGTTCGTCGAACCGCTCGGACGGATGATGCTCGCACTCGGCCTCGGGATGATGGTGATGGCCTTTTTTGTGATTCGCCGGATGGTGGATATCAAGTACTAGGAGCCGGAAGTCCGGCTCGGGAGCTGCACGAAACACAATGATCTGGTTCGTCGTCGGCCTCACGGCCATTTCGGTGACGCTGCTCGTTTTGGGCGGCTCACAGCTCGTGACGCAGTCCGACACGCGTCTCGTCCGCCGGAGGCTTCAGTCTCTGGCGACCAACGGTGGCGTGCAGGAGGTGCGCGAGCGTCGTCGCCGGAGGGCCCAGCGCGAGTCGCTCGAAAACTTCCTCGAGGCTTTTGGGGCGCGCGTCGGGAGCAATGCGGCCGGGAAAAAGAAGCTCCGCGACACACTTCTCCATGCCGGATTCAGGCACCCCAGTGCCGGTCTGATCTTCATGGGGACTCGTGTAGCGCTGGCGGCCATCTTTCTTTTCCTGGGGATCGTCGCGGCCGCAATCTTCGGAGTGTCGCCACAGAACCGCCTCTTCATGGTCGCGGCGGGGTTCCTTTTCGGGTGGATGGTCCCCTTCATGGCGGTCAAGCGGAAGATGCGCCGGCGCCAGGACGAGCTCCAGCGGGCACTTCCCGACGCACTCGACCTCATGGTCGTGTGTGTCGAGGCGGGACTCGGGCTCAATCAAGCCCTGGTGCGGGTTGGGGAGGAGATCGATCGGGTGAGCAGCGCCCTTTCGGAGGAATTCGTCCTGGTTAGCCTGGAGATCCGAGCCGGAACGCCCCGGGACGACGCCCTTCGGCACCTGGGCGACCGCACCGGGCTCGCGGAGGTCCGGAGCTTCGTCTCGATGCTGATCCAGACGGATCGTTTCGGGACCTCGATCGCGCACGCACTTCGAATTCACGCGGATGAATCGCGGACACGGCGGCGCCAGATGGCGGAGGAGGCGGCAGCCAAACTCGCCGTGAAGCTCCTCATTCCGATCGTGCTTTTCATCTTCCCATCGCTTTTTATCGTGATTCTCGGCCCGGCGATCTTCCGGATCGGAGAACTTTTCGGCGTCATGGGGGGCGTTCCCTGATGGGTGCCCAGCACACGATGACGGTCGTGAATCGGACGCGTGGACACTTGCTCGGTGACCGGATTGCGCTGGCGGACGGATTTTTCAGCCGCCTCAAGGGACTGCTCGGACATCCGGAGCTCGAGGAAGGAGAGGGACTCCTCATCCTTCCGAGCGGGGGAGTGCATATGTACGGGATGAAGTATGCGCTCGACGTCCTCCTCCTCGATCAGGAGCGGCGCGTCGTGGCTTCGTACCCGGAGCTTTCACCGGGTTCCCGGACACGAATGCACGGGAATGCCCGGGTTGCACTCGAGCTTCCGGTAGGCGCGATCGGACGGAGCGGAACGGAAGAAGGGGACGAGATCGAGTGGCACTCACAGGGGGGAGCCTCCGGGCGGTAGCCACGGAGCGCGGGGAGGAGGAAATCATGCAAACTGAAATCGTTCGCAACGCTTATCGGCAGGCCGCCGGCCGAAGAGCCGAAGGGCTGGAGTATCCGATCGCACCGGAGACCCTGGCCGAGACGGGCCTGTCCGCCACATTCGTTTCAGACCTTGTTCTGAAGGTCCTTTACGTTGATGGCGCCCGGTCCGGGGACTATCTGGCCGGTCGGATCAAGCTCCCCTTCTCGATCCTCGACGAGCAGCTCCTTCCCCTCCAGAAGCGGAGCCTCCTCGAGGTCCGAGGGGTGGAGGGGCACGGGCGTCGGTCTTACGTCTTCGACCTGACCGGGGAGGGGCGTGCCCGCGCCCGCGAGCTCCGCGAGGCGAACGGATATGTCGGGCCGGCGCCGGTCACGCGTGAGGCGTATCGCTGGTGGATCGCTGTGCAGAGTGTGCGAAACGATCCCATCCCTCGCGACCGGATTCATGCGGGGCTCAGCCATCTCGTTCTGGACGAGAAATTTATCGACCGTCTCGGGCCCGGGATCAACTCCGGAAAGTCCATCTTTCTTTACGGCCAGCCCGGAAACGGCAAGACGGAGATCGCCTTCGCGATGTCCCAGATCATGGGTGGCGCAATTTACGTTCCGCACGCCGTCGAAATGGATGGTGAAGTGATCCAGATCTACGATCCGGATGTGCACCATCCTGCTGAGAGCGAAAGTGAAGGTTTGTCGCCAGGGTTGCGCTCGGCGCTACTCCGGGACGTATCGTTGCATGATCCGCGGTTCGCGCGAGTCAGGAGGCCGGCCGTGGTCGTGGGAGGCGAGCTCACCCTCGACGCGCTCGAGCTCCACCAGACCAACGAGGCGGGCGTGTACACCGCGCCGCCCCAAATGAAGGCGAACGGGGGCGTCTTCGTGATCGATGACTTCGGCCGTCAGCGGGTGCGTCCGCGGGACCTCCTCAACCGGTGGATGATCCCGCTGGACCGGGGAACTGACTACCTCGGGCTCGCGAGTGGCTTTAAGCTCGAAGTGCCCTTTGACTGTCTGGTCTTCTTCGCGACCAACCTGAATCCGGCTGACCTCGCGGAAGAGGCGTTTCTCCGCCGGATCCGGTACAAGCTTCTGATGCCGAATCCTTCGAGGCAACAGTTCGGGGAGATCTTCCGCCGCATGTGCGCCCGTAGGGAGATCAAGTTCGAGGAGAGCGCAGTCACCCTTGTCTTCGACGAGTTCTATCTGAGGCGCGGAATCGAACCTCGTTCCTGCCATCCGGGAGACCTGATCGCCGACGTGTGCGACCAGGCAAAATACCGGAGCCTGCCGCCCATCCTGACCGAGGAGGCGATGATGGACGCCTGCCTGGCGTACTTCATCAACACCCCGCAACTCCGGGCCGAGGGGAACGGCAGCGGCAACGGAAACGGACGTAACAGCCTGCACGACAATGGGGAGGGGGAAGGCGATCATGGCTGAGCGATCTCGCGCGTCCTGGCTCGAGGAGTCGGAGCCCGTAGCGACAGAGGAAGCCTCCTCGCCGACCGGTAACGGAACCGCCCCTTATGTGGACCTGGGGAGCAGGCAGCAGGACGCCTTCGAGGCGGAAGTCGATAGGCTCCGCGAGGAGGCCAGACGCATCGCGCGGGCGGATGCAGCCAGCGGCGTGCCGGCACCCGAATCCATGGGACCGACAGAGTCCGAAATCGAGCTGAAGAACCGCTGCACGGCCTTCTTTGCGCGGTGGCAGTCGAGAGAGCGGCGGGGGCTGGTGAACGCGGCAGCGGAGCACGAAGAGCGCCTCGCAGACGCACTCGCGCAGGCGAATCTCGGCGTGGACCGATTCCAGCGCCTCACGAATGAGCTCGTGCGCCTCAAGGCGCGCCGGGAGATGCGCCGCCGGGAGGTCACGAAAGAGCTGGAGAGCGAGGGGGCACGCCGGGATCGGGGGCTTCCCACTCCCGTCTACGCCGGTGCCCTCTTTTTTCTGGGGGTCGTCGAGTTTTTCGCGAACGCGCCGGTATTCGGCACGCTCCTACCCCGGGACCCCCTCACGGAGCGGCAGATCCGGCTTCTTACCGAGGCTTCCACGGGATGGATCGCGGGGCTGGAGCGAGTCGGGGCGCACATCATCTTCCGCCCCGACGCCGCCCTTCTTGCGGCAGGTGTGATCACATTACTTTGCGTGCTCGGACACTTCTTCGGGCATTCGCTCCGGGATCTAGTGATGCAGGGTGAACGGCGAGGACACTTCAATACCGTCCAGAGCCGTTCGGCCCGCGAAAACATCGTGCCCCTGGTGCTCTCGGCGGTCGGGCTCGTACTGGTCCTCGGAGTCCTCTTTCAGGCCCGGGTTCAGCTGGGCGAAGTGGGTGCCGAAAGATACACGAACGACATGGCGCAGGTCGAAGAACTTCGCCGCCAGGCCGGGTGGCTGCGCGTGGATGGAGAGATCCTCTCCGCAAACGAGCTGACGAACCGCGCCGAGGACATGGAGAACGCGGCGACGGAGCTCCGCGAATATTCGCTTTCCATGTCGCGGATGAACGTCCCGATTCTTCTCCTGAATCTGACGCTGGTGCTCTGCGCGATCTCTGCGGCGTATTTCCATCGGAGGGACGGACGATCGGAGAGTTTCAACGAGCATCCCTTCGAGGAAGATCGAAAGGCCTTCGCCGACCAGGGTGAGCAATGTGCCAAGGAAACGGCGCAGCTTCTCGCAGACGTTATGAAGGAGGCCCGAGCGCTCCGCACGCTCTCGGCGGGAGGGCACGCCATGGAATGGCGTTCGGCGTTGCACCAGCTCGATTCCGTCCTCGCGACCTACAGGTCTGAAAACGGGCGGGCGCGGCGGCTGGATCCCCACGCGATTGCCGCCTTCCGCACACCGCTCCGCCTCGACGTCGAGGCGCTGGAGGCCGCGGGAGGGCTGACGCTGCGAGATCCCGAGGAGTACGTGAAGGAGCGCAATACGCTCTCCGCGAGGTTCGATGCACTCCGGTCGCAGTTCAACGAGGAGGTGGCTTTCTCATGCTGACCCGCCGTAGAGTTGCGCTCGCGGTGGCGGTCCTTCTCGCGATCGTGATCGCGTCGGGGTGCAGCGAGCTCCCCGGGGAGCGGTTGGCCCAGGCTTCGGACCCCCTGAACCCGCCCTCCCTGGTGATCTTCGCGTTCGATCGTTCGTCCTCGATCCTGGAGCACGAGCTTGCGCACGCCGCCTCGTTGACCCGCGACCGGATGCGGCGCCTCACGCACGGGGACCGATTCGTGGCCCTCGAGATCCTCCAGCTTTCGCTCGTGGAGGAGCCGCATCGCTGGGCCCAGCAGGTCCCGGAACGCGAGTTTCCGGACCGGACCATGCCGCGCGATTCGGTGACGCTTGCCCGGTTCCTTCAAGACGCCCGCGACTACGTGGGAATCTTCACCGATCCGGCGGGGCGGGAGGAGATTCGCGGTACGGACATCCTTTCGACGCTTCATCTGGTGGACGAGGAGCTGGCCGTGAATCCCGGACACCTGTCCACGCTCGTGCTCTACTCGGACATGCTCCAGGCGAATGAGATCATGAACATGGAGGGCCTTGTCCGCATGCCGCCCGCCGATTGGGTGGCGAGGCAGGCGGCGGCGCGAACCCTCCCCGATCTATCGGGGCTCTGCGTGGTCGTGGTGGGCGCCGTGGACGACAACGACCGATCGCAGGTCGTACGCCGCTTCTGGGAGGAGTACTTCGAGGCGACGGGCGCGGAGTTGCGTGAGCCGAACTACGGGTACCGCCCGGTGCAGATTCCCGTCCAGCCTTGCCCGGGGATGTAACGAGGGCAGCGGCGGGCCCGCCTGCAGGGTGCCCGTGGCATTCCCCGCGGCTCAGGGCAAAGGCGCCGGAGCGATTCCCACCACGAGAACGAGGCGCTCGGCACTCTGATTCTCCACCCCGTGGTCTTCCTCCGCGGCCGCCCAGACGATTTCCCCGGGTCCGGCTTCGACGAGGGAACGGCCAACCGTGAACTTCCCGCGCCCCTCCATGACCAGGTAAAATTTGTCCTGCCCCGCGTGCCGGTGGACCGCCTGGGATTGCCCTGGCTCGAGGCAGTTGAGCCCGAGGAGGAGACGGTCGCTTCGAAAGAGTGTCGCCTTGTGATGTGTCCCTTCCCGCATGCCGACGTGCCTTCGGTAATCTTCAATCGGTCTCATGGATCGAGCTCCGAAGCTGGGGATCGAGGGTCTGGATCCGAAGCGGAGTGGCGAGGGAAAAACGATCGGGGGTAAGTTGCGGTGCTCTGGGGTGGATCACTCGATTGACGGGCATCCCGGCGGAAAGGTCCGGGAGACGCGGGGGGATGAAGGATGCAGCGAATTGGAACGAACATGTCAACGAGCATGTTTAGGTGTGGCGCGCTCCTTCTCATTCTCTCCGCGGGATGCAATAGTGTCGTTGGAGGAGGCGCGGCGGAGGCCGACGTCACCATCTTCGGCGACAAGGAGGTTGTAGTCGCACCGGCACCCTCGGTGGGCCCTCCCCGGGCGACTCCAGCCCTTCAGGTCGCGCACTCCTTCGAAGGCACGGTCACCGTGCGGCTGCGCGCCTTTCTCGTCGCCGGAGCCTTTCCCATCTCCATTTCCGGTGCGGACCAGGAAGTCGAGGTCAGCCTGATTGAAGGCGTGTCCACACCACTCAACACGTTCCTTATCTCGCCCGGCGTTTACCAGGGGCTGCGCATCCTCTTCACCGAGATCAGGGCGGATGTGACCTCGGGGCTAGGGTCCTCGGAGTCGAGCGGCGGCGGAGTCGTCACCGTGGACCTCGGGAACGAAGGGTTTCTCGTGCTCGAGGAGGATCTCCAGATTCTCCTCAGAGACGACATCCGGCTGAAGGTCAATTTGGAACTTCGCGCGCCCGAGTGGCTGGCGGCAGTCGCCGGGGAGTCGGAGCCGAGAGTCGTCTCCGCGGAGGAGTTTCTCGCGGCGGCGCATATCGGGATTCGTCCCGAATGACGAGGCGTTCCAGCGGCCCCGCAGGTCAGGGCGCCGCGGTCGAGACGAGGAAGGCCGTTACGAGGAGTACGCCGATCCCGAGGGCCGCCTCGACCGTCGCGGGAATTCGGAGGGCTCCCGGGTCCGGGCGTTTGGCAAGGGCCGGCCTCACCTTCCTCCAGTTGTAGAATCCGAGCATCAGCGCGCCCGCCACGACCGCGAGTTTGAGGAGCAGGGTTCGGCCGTAGGCACTTCCCAAAAGATTTCCGATGGTTCCGACATTCATCCACGCGTTGATCGCGCCGGTCAGAAGGACGAGCGCAACGGAGAGCAGGGCGAGCCGTGAAAAGGCGTTCACCAGCCGGGCGAGGGTGGGAAGGACGGAGGGCTCGTCGCCCAGCTCCTCCGGGGCCGGAGGAGTCGCCCGCACGGCCGGCATCCCGACCGCCACGAGGAGGATCAGGCCGCCCAGCCAGAGGCCGGCTCCCGCCACATGGAAGTAGAGTGAAGTCGCCGCGAGCGCCCTCCCCCCTTCGGCCCCCCATGCGTGCCCCTGTAGGGCAGGCACGAGGGGAAGAAGAACCGCCGCGCCCGCGAAGATTCCCCAACCCCGTTCTCCGAGCCCGCGCGGCGAAGCGAGGGTGAGGCCGATCGTTCCGAGCACCAGCACCGTCAGATGGAGCCACCACCCGGCCCCCCATCCCGTCTGAAAGAGGAGATGAGAGAGTTGCGAAGTGTCCAGTTCCCCGCCGAGCGCCACGGTCTGATTCCACAATCGGAGCGGAAGGGCCACGAGGAGTAAGAAGGTCGCGAACCAGCCGAAGCGCCAGATTCCGCCTCGGATGCGGGTTCGAACCTCGGGGAGCGCACCCGCGCGGCCGAGAACTCGCAGCACGTCGAAGCGGATCCCCGCGATTCCCAGGAAAAGGGCCGCCCCGATCAGTTGGAGCCAACGCGTTCCGACGTCCATCGTGCGCGAAAGCGCGGGCTCCGCCGCAACGGGATCGGTCTGGGGGGACCCGGCGACCTCGGTCTGACCGGCCCCCGGGGCTCCCGCCCCCCCGCCAGGAGCCGGTTGCGCTTGGGCCGGAGCCGACACAAGGAAGACGAAGGTCCCCGTCACCACATGTCCGTCGGGCGCCAGGGCCTGCCAGTCCACCTGATACGGGCCCGGCGCGGTCGGTGAAGCGAACACCACCCGGATCTGGTCTTCTCCCGCTTCCGTGTATTCCACTGGGCCGGTCTCGACGGGCGTGCCCCCCGGACCCCGTACTGTGATGCGGGAAAGGGCCGCGTCCACCGGCGTGGTGAAGTCGAGGACGATCCGGTCCGTCGCCATTTCCAGGACGCTGTTCGCATCGGGAATGGAGCGTTCGAGCGCGGTGTGCAGTGGAAGCCCCGCGGCCGCGAGAAAGGGCGCGGCGGCGAAGAGCGAGAGAAGGCGCAGTCGCCGCTGAGAGCTTCGCGGATTCAGCCCGCGCCCCGTGCGAACATTTCGGACGGTCATCGGATCCTTTGCCGGGGGACTCGTGTCATGGCCAGGGAGGGCGGCGCGCCACCGCCATCCGGAGAGCGCCCCTTCGCGGGCAGATTAGGGATTCCCAAAGGCCGTGTCCAGGCCGACTTCCGACTGCTTTCGCCGGTTGATCGGTCCCCGGGACCCGCTACCTTCGGTCGCATGATCCGCGTCACCTTCCTCGGAACCTGCGCTTCCCGGCCCACGGTCGGCCGAAACGTTTCGTCCCTCGCCGTTCAGCGTGAGGGTCAACTCTTCCTCTTCGATTGCGGGGAGGGCACCCAGCGCCAGATGATGCGTTTCGGAACGGGATTCGCCCTGGATCACATCTTTATCTCGCACCTTCACGCCGATCATTACCTCGGAATCATCGGCCTCCTCCGCACCCTCGCGCTTCAGGGCCGGACCGAGCCGATGCACCTCTACGGCCCTCGCGGATCGGCTCCCACCCTCGATGCCGCCGTGAATCTCGGCGGGAACCGAACGGGCTTTCCGGTGGAGATCACCGAGCTCGAGCCGGGGGGCACCGTGACCTGGGACGAGTTTCGCATCGAGGCCCTTCCCGTCAGGCACGGGACGGCGGCGTTGGGGTACGCCTTGCGCGAACATCCGAGAGCCGGGCGATTCGACGTGGAGAAGGCCCGGGCGCTCGGGATTCCGGAGGGACCGCTCTTCGGAATGCTGCACCGGGGACAAGGAGTGGAGGTGGTGGGGCGGCGGATCGAACCCGAAGAAGTCGTGGGTGCCCCCCGACCGGGGAGGCTCGTCGTCTACTCCGGAGACACCGCGCCCGCGCCGGAACTCGTCGAGCGGGCGCGCGGAGCGGATCTCCTGGTGCATGATGCGACGTTCAGCGAAGACGAAGCTTCCCGGGCCCGGGAGACCTACCACAGCACTGCCCTCGAAGCCGCTCAGGTGGCGCGCGACGCGGGGGTGAAGCGCCTCTTCCTGACCCATCTCTCGGCGCGGTATTCCGCGAATGCCACGCCCCTGGAGAAGGAGGCGCGCCGACTCTTCCCGACGGCGGAGGTCGCCTACGACGGCCTGTCGGTCGAAATCGGATATGACCCGGACAACGGGGAGTGAGGCCCGGACAACGGGGCGCGACGACGGGAATGATCCAGCCGGAGAGCCAGGGGTGATCGAAGGTGGGGAAGGGGATGCGCCTCGGCGCGTCGCGGTCGTCGGCCTCGGACTCATGGGTGGCTCCGTATGCCGCGCCCTGCGCGCACGCCCGGGTCGGCCGGAGATTGCGGGCTTCGACCGGGATGAGTCGCAGGGGGCCCGGGCCGTAGAAGCCGGTGTCGTGGATCGTCTCGAGCCGACTCCGGAGGGACTCCTTCGGGCTGCGAATGTGGTCGTGTACGCGACGCCGCTGGGAGAGGCCGTTCGCCTGATGCGGGCCCACGCCGCACTCTGGGGCCCGGACACGATGGTCACCGACGTCGTGAGCCTCAAAGCCCCGATCATCCGTGAAGCGGTCAGGGGCGGCTTCGCGGGGAAGGTCGTGGGGGCACATCCAATTTGCGGGGGCGAGGCGTCCGGCTTCGCCGCCGCTCGCGGGGATCTCTTCGAGGACGCGACGATTTGGCTGTGCGCGCACGATGAGGTCGAGCAGGGGCTCCGCGTCCGGGCCGAATCCTTCTGGTCCTGGTTGGGCGGAGTGCCGCGTTGGATCGAGGCCGAAAAACACGACGTGACCATGGCCTGGGTGTCGCACCTGCCTCAACTCGTCTCGAACGCGCTGGCGGGCGCGCTCGACGCCGCGGGGTACGGGGTCCAGGACCTCGGCCCGGGCGGACGCGACATGACCCGCCTCGCCGCTTCCAATCCCGAGGTCTGGAAGGACTTGCTGGCGTCGTCCGCGCCCGTCACCGGGTCGGGACTCACCTCCGTATCCAACGCCCTCAACGTGCTCGCGGATCTCTTGGCGCGCCGTGACGTGGATAAGATCTCGGAGTTCATGGAGAGGACCAAGAAGTGGCGATCGGGGGTTTCATGATCGAGGTGCCCGGCGATAAGTCCATCAGCCATCGTGCCCTCCTTCTCGGGGTGTTGAGTGGCGGCCGGAGCAACATTCGCGGTCTCCTCAATGGAGAAGACTGCCAGAGCACGGCGCGCGTGCTGCGGGCGCTGGGGGCTCGACTTCCCCCCCTTCCCGACGACGGGAGCGAGTTCGGGATCGAAGGGGTCGGCCTCCACGGGCTTGGCAGTCCAACCCAGGTTCTCGATTGCGGCAACTCAGGGACAACCGCGCGCCTCCTCCTCGGACTCCTTGCGGGGCTCCCGGTCGAAGCCACGCTAACCGGGGACCTGTCGCTCCAGTCGAGACCGATGCGCCGCGTCACGCAGCCTCTCGGGAGCATGGGGGCGCGATTCGAGGACAAGGGCAAGCCGGATCGCCTTCCCCTCACGGTGAAGGGCGGAAAGTTGTCGTCCTTTTCGTACAGGTCTCCGGTCGCGAGCGCCCAGATCAAGAGTGCCCTCCTCCTCGCCGCGGTGACCGGCGGGGTCCCCGTGGAAGTGGAGGAGCCCCATCGATCGCGTGACCACACGGAGCGAATGCTCCGGCGAATGGGAGTTGCCGTCGAGGAAGAGGCGGGCCCTTCGGGTTGGCGGGTGCGGATCCCGGATCCTCCCAAGGAGTTGGCGCCCCTCCGCTTTCATGTTCCGGGAGACTTCTCATCCGCCGCCTTTCTCGTGGCCTTCGGCCTTATGGGGGGGAGCGGAGAGGAGCTCCGCATCGAAAACGTCGGTCTCAATCCCACGAGAACCGGGCTCCTCGATGTCCTCCGCGCCATGGGCGCGGAGATTCGGGTGGAAGATGGCAGGGAGGAGGGCGACCCGGCCGGCGAGCCCGCCGGAACGCTCGTCGTGTCGCCGTCCGAGCTCCGAGGCACTTCGGTCGGCGGGGCGACGATTCCCCTCCTCCTGGACGAAATCCCGATTCTCGCCGTACTCGCGGCTCGCGCGGAAGGAGTCACCGAGATCCGAGACGCGGCCGAGCTGAGGGTCAAGGAGTCCGATCGACTGAACGTCATCGCCGGAAACCTGCGGACGCTCGGGGCGAAAGTGGAGGAGCTTCCGGACGGCCTCCGGATCCGCGGAGCGGCGGCGCCCCTGGAGGGACGCGTGAGCGTGCATCGCGACCATCGGATCGCGATGGCGTTCGGGGTGTTGGGCGCCCTCCCGAACCAGCGCGTGACCGTGGACGACCCGGGCGCGGCCGACGTGAGCTTTCCGGGGTTTTGGGAGCTGCTCGCATCGCTTTCGGCGGGAACCGGCGCGAAGGGCGGGATCGGCCAGGCATGAGCCTCCCCCCGACGCCACTGCGGGGCACGATCGTCGTTACGATTGACGGTCCGGCGGGCTCGGGAAAATCATCCACAGCGCGGGAAATCGCGCGCCGCCTCGACTTTCGGCATCTCGATTCAGGCGCCCTCTACCGAACTGTCGCGCTGGGGCTCCTCCGCGCCGGAATGGAAGGGGCGCTCGAGCGAGAACCGGACTCCGAGCTTCTTTCGGCGCTGGATCTGGCGCTCCTGCCCGAGGAAGGCGGATTCCGCCTCCTCCTCGACGGCGCCGATCCCGGTGAAGCGATCCGTACGGAGGAGGTAACCCGCCTCGCGGCGTGGGTCGCGAAGTTTCCCGCGGTCCGCAGGCGCCTCCTTCCCCTTCAACGCGCCGCGGCGACGTTCGGAGGGCTGGTGGCAGACGGGCGGGATATGGGAACGATCGTGTTTCCCCAGGCGCCCGTGAAAGTCTTCCTCACGGCCTCGCTGGGCGAGCGGGCGCGCCGCCGACTCCTCCAGGAGGGTCGGAGTGCCGGAGAAGGCGAGATCGCGAATGAGGCGGGCCGGATCCGGGACCGCGACGCATCCGACGAGACTCGCGCCGTGGCGCCGCTCCGGCGGGCCCCCGGCGCGCTCCTTCTGGACACGACCGAGCTCGGATTCGAGGAGCAGGTGAACCGGATAGTGGAGGCGGTCCGCAGGGTCCAGGCGGCGGCCGCGACGGGTGGGTCGGGCGCAACCCCGCCCGGCGGGGCGCCAAGGAGTGGCCTCACGGGTTGACCCGAAGCGAGGCGGCGGAATAACATAAGGGTTCGACGCTGCCCTTTCGAAGGGCTGGGACGGAAGACAGCCCCACCCCCGGGGACCGGCCGCCCCTCTTACTTCACCAGGATCCCCGAGGCGAATTTCGCCCCTCGCGGCAGGTCCATCACCCTCCCGGGCGAAGCATTTGCCGGGGAATACGAGATCCGGAACCCGCATGTTCTCCCTTCCCGAAGACCAGAACGCCTCCGAAACCGAAGCCTCGGAAGCGCTCTCCTCAGATCCCGGTGCCGTGGCGACTGCCGCCAAGCCCAAGCCGAAGCGGGAGGAAATCCCCGACGGTATCTCTCCCGAGCTCTACAGGGATCCCTACGGGGAAGAGGAGATGGACCTCTCCCGCGACGACTTCGAGGCGATGCTCGAGGAGTTCGGCGGCGAGATGCAGGACATGCGGGAAGGGGAGATCGTCACCGCGAAGATCCTTTCTGTCACCGAAAACGCGGTGAT
Organism: Gemmatimonadota bacterium; assembly: GCA_040882465.1. NCBI lineage: Bacteria > Pseudomonadati > Gemmatimonadota > Gemmatimonadota bacterium. The sequence continues at coordinate 143,886 of JBBEBG010000001.1, read as the reverse complement.
CCTCGAATTCGGATTCAAGAGCGAAGGCTCCGTTCCACTGGACGAATTCAAGGATCCTTCGACGCTGTCTCCGGGGGACCAAGTCGAAGTCCTGCTGGAGAGCCTCGAAGACGACGACGGAGTCGTCGTTCTCTCCAAGCGGAAGGCCGACTTCCTGCGCGTCTGGGAGAAGATCAAGGACGCCTATGAAAACGACCGCCCGGTCAAGGGAACCCTCGCCCGGAAGATCAAGGGAGGGGTCACCGTGGACCTCATGGGAGTGGATGCCTTCCTCCCGGGGTCCCAGATCGCTCTGCGCCGGGTCCCGCACATCGAAGATCTGCTCGGAGAGACTTACAAGTTCAAGATCATCAAACTGAACAAGCGGCGTCGCAACATCGTGGTTTCGCGGCGCGTGATCCTCGAGGCGGAGCGCGAGAAGAAGCGGGAGAACCTGGTGAAGGAACTCCTTGTCGGGCAGGTGCGCGAGGGCCTGGTGAAAAATATCACCGACTTCGGCGCCTTCATCGACCTCGGCGGCCTCGACGGGCTCCTCCACATTACGGATATGTCTTGGGGAAGGGTCGGGCATCCGTCCGAGGTGGTCGAGATCGGACAGGCGGTGGACATCAAAGTCCTGGACATCGACTGGAACCGCGAGCGGATTTCCCTCGGGCTGAAGCAGCTCCTCCCCTATCCCTGGACGGACATCGACAAGAAATACCCTGTGGGGTATCGCGTCCGCGGGAAAGTCGTTTCGATCACCAACTACGGGGCCTTCGTCGAGTTGGAGAAGGGAGTCGAGGGGCTCGTCCACATCTCCGAGATGTCGTGGACGCGGAATGTCCGGCACCCTTCCAAGCTCGTGACGATCGGGGACGAGATCGAAGCGGTCGTCCTGAAGGTAGATCCGCAGGAAGAAAAGATCTCGCTGGGAATGAAACAGATCGAGGAGGATCCGTGGCTCTCCCTCCCGATGCAGTACCCGACGGGGACGATCCTCTCCGGGAAGGTGCGCAACCTCACGTCGTTCGGCGCATTCGTCGAGATCGAATCTGGAATTGACGGGCTGGTCCACGTCTCCGACATGAGCTGGACGCGCCGGGTGGAGCACCCCTCGGAGATCGTGGAGAAGGGTGACGACGTACAGGTCATGGTCCTCGACATAGACTCGGATCAGAAGAGAATCTCCCTCGGTATCAAGCAGTTGGTGGACGATCCGTGGCCCGGAATCGTGCAGCGGTTCGCGCCCGGCGTCGAGCTGGAGGGGAAGGTGATCCGGCTCCAGGACAAGGGTGTGGTCGTGGATCTCGGTGACGAGATCGAGGGCTTCGTGCCGACCTCGCACACCGCGGTCGAAGACGCGAATCGTCTCGCCGAATACTTCCGGCCGGGTGAGGCCGTGGACCTCCGGGTCCTCGAGTCGGACGCCGCCAACCGCCGCATCGTGCTGGAAGTGACGACTGTGCCGGAGCGGATGGCCCTTCCCGAGCCGGTGGAGCCCACGGAACCCACCGCGGAAACGGCGGAAGGTGAAACCGTTGCGGTGGAGGCCGAGGCACCGGTGAGCGCGACGGCCGCCGTGCCGGACGCTGTGCCGGATGCGGAGGAAGGCACCACCGAATCCTGATCCAGGGGATCGCAGAGGCCTTCGGGGGGAGCATGAGAAGTCCAATCGTGAGGAGGAACCGGAAAGGCGTGGGTCGTCCCAACGCCCTCGCGCCACGCCTGTTTCTCCTCGCCCTGGGGCTCGCCCCTCTCTCGACCGGGTGCCGGCTCGCGGGGCCGTCCGAGGGCGCACTTCCTCCCGGTCCCGTCATCTCCGGCCCTGCACTTCGTGCGGGCGCCAGTGATCCCGGCACGGCCGCGGAGGTTGCCCGTCTCCTCGCGGAGGGTACGGAGCTCCTCAACCAGGGGCGATTCGCCGAAGCAAGGGACCGCGGCCGCGAAATCGAGACGCGCTTCGCGACGACAGAGGGGTCGGCCCTCGCTCTTCTCCTGGGTGCCCGGGCATCCATGGGACTCGAGGAGTGGACGGCCGCCGACAATGCCCTCGGCACCTTTATGCCTCTCTTTCCGGCCGGGGACGTGCGGATCGGCGAAGCGCTTCTCCTCCGGGCCGAGGTGCGTTGGGAGGGCGAACTCGGGGGGGCACTGGAGGCCCTCTTCCAGATTCCGCCGGGATCGAGGGAAGAGCTGCTGAACGCGGCAGAGGCGCGTGCCGCGAGCTGGGCCGTGGCCGTGGAGACTCAAGCCCTTCACGACCTGGTAAACCAGGCGCCCTCGCACCCTCGGCTGCTTCCCGTCTTCATTCTCGAGCTGGGTGTGCGCCGCCACCTCGCCGGCGCGGAAGCCGAGGCGCTCGGCCTCGCTGAACAGGCGCTTTCCCTCGACCCTGGGGAGCGGACGGAGGCGCGGGCGCGAAGCCTTCTCGCCGGCACCCTCGACGCCGAATTGAATGTCGCGGCCGTGATCGGGGCGATCCTCCCCGAATCGGGCTCCCCTTCGGTGCGGGAGCTCGCGCAGGAGATTCGCGAGGGGATCGAAGTGGCTCTTGTCGTCGAGGAGGAGGCGACGGATCTTCGCGTCCGGTTCGTCGCGATGAACGAGCAGGGGACACTTTCCGGGGTCGCGGAGGCGATATCCGCGCTCGAGAGCCAGGGCGTCGCCGGCGTCGTGGGGCCGCTCGAAGAGGCGTCGCTCGGCGCGGCGGCGCGCTCGCGGAGTGAGCCCCTCGCCATTCTCTCCCCGACTGTGAGGATGGTCCCCGATGCCGGGCCGGGCGTCTTCTCCTTGACGGGAGTGGACCCGGAAGCGGGGCGCGCCCTCGCGGCACTCGTCTTCCAGCAGGGGATCCGACAGGTCGTCCTGCTCCACCCCACATCCGCCGAGATCCTGGAGGAGGTGCGGTGGTTCCGCGAGGCGTATCTCGCGGGCGGTGGAACGATCGTGCGGACGCTGACCTACCCCGTGGGAGCCACGAGCCTCGCGGCCCCCCTCGGAGAAGTCGCGAGCCTGGCCCCGCGCGGACTCGTTCTCATCCTCTCTCAGCAGGACATCGAAACGCTCGCACCCCAACTCTCCTTTTACGGGGTCAATACGATCGCGGGCCTCACGATCTTCGGGAACGAGGCCTGGGTGAGCCAGTCCGTCCTCCAGGTCGTTCCGCCGCGCCATACGGACGGCATCCTCTCCGTGACGACGTGGGTGCAGGAGGGCGAATTCGGCCCGGGATGGACCGACTTCGTCCAAGCATACGAGGCACACTTCCGCCGAACCCTCCGTTCTCCGGTCTCCGCGCTGGGGTATGACTCCGCTCGCCTCCTTCTCCGGGCCGCACGCGCCGGAGGCGGAACCCCGGCCGGCACCCTGCGCGCCTTCCAAGAGATTCGAGACTTCGAGGGTGCGACGGGAGTCCTCTCGGTCGTGGACGGTAGAGTCCGGCGGAGCTACCAGCCGGTCCGGCTCGAGAACCGCCGGGTGATTCCACTCACGCCGTGAGCTCCAGAGAGAAGCTGGCGGAGTTGGAGCGCCTCGGCGCTGAGGCGCTCCAGGGCGGCGGCGCCGATCGCCTTGCGGCGCAGCATGAGCGAGGGAAGCTCTCGGCGCGGGAGCGGCTCCGCCTCCTCCTCGACCCCGACTCCTTCGTGGAGCTGGACCGCTTCGTCACACATCGCTCGACGGACTTCGGTCTGGACGGGAAGCGAATCCTGGGAGACGGTGTCGTTACCGGCTACGGGACGATCCTGGGCCGACCGGTCTATGTCTTTTCGCAGGACTTCACCGTATTCGGCGGCTCTCTCTCCGAGACCCACGCCGAAAAGATAGTGAAGGTGCAGGAGTTGGCGATCCGGGGTGGGGCTCCCCTGATCGGACTCAACGACTCGGGAGGAGCGCGAATCCAGGAGGGGGTCGTCTCGCTCGGAGGTTACGCGGACATCTTTCTCCGCAACACCCTCGCCTCGGGCGTCGTCCCCCAGATCTCGCTGATACTCGGGCCCTGTGCCGGGGGCGCCGTCTATTCGCCCGCGATCACCGACTTCGTGTATATGGTGCGGGGAACGAGCTACATGTTCGTGACGGGCCCGGGCGTGGTGAAAGCGGTCACGCACGAGGGCGTGGACATGGAAGGGCTCGGGGGGGCGGACGTGCATGCCTCGGTTTCCGGGGTGGCGCACTTCGCGCACGACTCCGAAGCGGATGCGATCGCGGCCGTGCGCGACCTGATCCAGTACCTTCCCCAGAACAACACAGAACTTCCGCCCCGGGGTGCGGGTGATCCGCCGCCCGAAGGCTCCGAGGCGCTCCTCCTGGATCTCGTTCCCGACAATCCGAATAAGCCGTACGATATGCACCGCGTGCTCCGGGCAGTCACGGACGGGGGGCGCTTCTACGAGGTCCACGCCCGCTTCGCGGAAAACCTGATTGTCGGCTTCGCACACCTCGGCGGTCACGCGGTTGGGATCGTCGCGAACCAGCCCGCCGTACTCGCGGGGGTGCTCGACATCGACGCGTCGGTCAAAGGAGCCCGCTTCGTGCGGTTCTGCGACGCGTTCAACATCCCGTTGGTCGTCTTCGAAGACGTTCCGGGTTTTCTCCCCGGAGTTCGCCAGGAGCACGGCGGAATCATCCGCCATGGGGCGAAGCTTCTCTACGCCTTCGCCGAAGCGACCGTCCCGAGGCTCACGGTCATTACGCGGAAGGCGTACGGCGGCGCGTACGACGTGATGAACTCGAAACACATCCGCGGAGACCTGAACCTCGCATGGCCGACCGCGGAAATCGCCGTCATGGGCCCGAAGGGCGCGGTCGAGATTCTCTTCAAGAGGGAGATCGCGGAAGCGTCGGACCCGGAGAAGGCGGCGACCGAACGTGAGTCGGAGTACCGGACCAAGTTCGCGAATCCCTACATCGCCGCGGCGCGGGGGTTCGTAGACGATGTCATCGATCCGCGGCGAACGCGCGAGCGCCTGATCTCGGGGCTCGATATGCTCCGAAACAAGCGCGACTCCAACCCGCCTCGGAAGCACGGAAACCTTCCCCTATAGGGTCGACGATCGGGACCACCGATCCGAGGCGGATTCTTCGCGGATTTTTTTGACGGGCTGGCCAACTATCTCTGCCTGGCCGCCCCCCCTCCCACGCCGTGCGGAAGGAGGCGAACCTTATGCGACGTTGCCTCTATTGCGATGCACGGCTCCCTGGCACAGACCCGGAGGTGACGGTCAGCGGGCGCAGGCAGGCCTACGATCCCACTCTCGGGCGCTTGTGGGACGTCTGCTCCCGGTGCTGGCGGTGGAGTCCCGTTCCTCTCGAGCTCCGTTGGGAGGCGGTCGAGGAATGGGAAGAGCGGGTTCGCCGGGAGGGCCGAACCGTTCTCGAAACCTCCGAGCTCGCCCTCCTGCGCGTCGGGAAAAACGAGGTGGTGCGGGTGGGGCGTCCACCACCGCCTGAATGGGGCGGGTGGCGCTACGGGAGTAGGCTCATCGCCACGGGTCCCGCACCGTCGTTTTTTTCCCGCCTCGTCGAAGTCCTTCCGCCCCCTCCCCTGGAAGGGTACGACCCGTATGGGCTGACCGGGCCGCTGGGTGGGGTGGGAGGGAAGAGTGGGCCCCTGGAGTGGCTCGCCTCGCCGTTTCTGGAGAGCGCCCGGCCACTCACGCTCGCCTTCACCTCTTTTCCCTTCGCCCGAGAGTGTCCCGCGTGCGGCGGGGAGATGCCCCTTTATCCCTGGGACTTCCAGGAGGTGACCCTTCGCACGTCCGAAGGCCGGGCCGGCGTGGAGGCGCCGTGCGGGAGCTGCGGCGAGCTCGTCCTCCTCGACCTGAGGGACGCGCGCCCCGCCATCCGGCTGGGGCTTGCCGTACTCGACAGCGGGCCCGAGGCACGCAAGGTAGGGGAGTCGGCGGGCGAGGCGCTGGACCGCGCCGGCGGCCGGTCTCTCCTCCTGCGAGGACTCGGGGAACTCGGGACAGCGCTGGGAGACCTGGGGCGAACGGAGCGCGTGGCACTCGGGATCGCCCTGGACGAAGACGCCGAAGGGGAAGCGCTCGAAGCGGAGTGGAGGGAAGCCGAAGAGGTGGCGGCCATCCTGGACAACGCGTCTTATGACGGTCCCGCCTTCCAAGCGTTCCGGGCCCGGGTGCTGGGGCGGCTACGCACCTGATCGGCCGCGGCCGCCGCTCTCCCTTCACTTTACGCCGAATCGCGCCGTCGGCTACCTTGCCCCGATGAATTCCGTCCTCATCGCCAACCGCGGCGAAATTGCGGTGCGGATCGTTCGAGCGTGCAGGGAGTTGGGACTTCGCTCCGTCGCCGTCTACTCGGACGCGGACCGCCTGGCCCCGCACGTCTTCCTCGCCGACGAAGCCCATCGGCTCGGTCCACCTCCTGTCTCCGAAAGTTATCTGCGCATGGACCGGATCCTGGAGGTCGCGCGGCGCGCGCGTGTGGATGGGGTCCATCCCGGGTATGGCCTTCTCTCCGAGAGGGCCGAATTCGCCCGCGCGGTCGAGGAGGCGGGGCTGATCTTCATCGGTCCCGCCCCGGAGACGATCTCGGCGATGGGAGACAAGTCGGAGGCTCGGGATCTCATGCGGAAGGCGGGAGTCCCCGTCGTTCCGGGCTCCGAGGGTCCGATCGAAGATGCCGACGACGCGGCAAGGCGCGCGGACGAGATCGGCTACCCGGTGGTGCTCAAGGCGGTTGCGGGGGGAGGAGGAAAGGGGATGAGGGTCGTGGCCTCGAGCGGTGAACTGGCCCGCGCGCTCGACGCGGCGCGGAGGGAGGCGCTCGCGGCGTTCGGAGACGGAGCGGTGTACCTCGAACGATATCTGGACCGTCCCCGACACATCGAGATTCAGCTCCTGGGAGACGGGCGCGGGAACGTGGTCCACCTCGGCGAGCGCGAGTGTTCGGTCCAGCGTCGCCACCAGAAGTTGATCGAGGAGTCGCCTTCTCCCGCGGTTTCGCCCGCTCTAAGGCGGGCGATGGGTGAGGCCGCGGTCCAGGCGGCTCGATCGGTGCACTACCGCGGCGCCGGGACGATCGAATTTCTCCTTCAGGACGGCGACTTCTATTTCATCGAGATGAACACGCGAATCCAGGTGGAGCATCCCGTCACCGAGCTGGTGACCGGAGTGGACCTGGTGCAGGCCCAGCTCCGTGTGGCGGCGGGTGCCGGGCTCGACCTGGAGCAGGATGCCATTCAATTCCGGGGGCACGCCGTCGAGTGCCGAATCACGGCGGAGGACCCGGGCGCCGGCTTCCTCCCCGCGACCGGGACAGTCCGTCACCTGGAGATTCCCGGAGGTCCGGGTGTCCGCTGGGACGGGGGGATCACCCTAGGGTCCGAAGTCGGACTCCACTACGATCCCCTCCTCGGCAAGCTCATCGTGCATGCTCCCTCGAGGAACGCGGCCCTCGACCGGATGGCCTGTGCCCTCGACGAGCTGGTCGTGCAAGGCGTGCAAACCTGCGCATCGTTCCTCGCGCGGGTCGTCCGAGAGGACGATTTCCGCGCCGGGGATCTCTCGACGCATTACCTGGAAGAGCATCCTTCTCTGCGGGACGGAGACAGCGCGAGCGAAGCAGAGATCGTCGCCCTCGCCGCGACCGCTGCGCATCTGGAAGCCGAGTGGCGACGTTCGGCCGAGACTCCGCGGGCTCGAGGCGAAGCCACGGACGGGTTGTCGCCCTGGCGGACTGCGGTCGCTCCCTGGTCGAAGCGTCCATGACCCGGGTGCCGATCCAGGATCGAATGGTGATCCGCCGGCAAGTCGAGGTCACGGTGGACGGAATCACCTCGGAAGGTGCGGGGGTCGGACGCCTCCCGGACGGCCGGGCCGTGTTCGTGCACCGAACTGCTCCCGGCGATCGGGTGGAGATCGAAGTTGTGCACTCCGGGGCGCGATGGGCCCGGGGGCGCCTCCTCACTCTCCTGGACGAGGGCCCGGATCGCCGCTCGGCACCCTGCCCCTTCTTCGATCGCTGCGGAGGGTGCACGCTCCAACACCTCCGGTACGAAGGGCAGCTCGCGGCCAAGGCCTCCATCGTCACGGCCGCGCTCCACCGAATCGGGAAGCGAGAGAACCTTCCGGCCGCAAGGCTCCACGCTGCCCCGGAAGAGTTCCATTACCGGAATCGGCTCACCTTCACCCTGAGGAGATTGAGCGGGGGCCGGGTCGTGGCCGGACTTCACGCCATGGACCGCCCCGAACGGATCGTGGACGTAGACGATCGCTGTCTTCTCGGGGAAGTTCCCGTTCTCCGTGCCTGGAAAGGGCTTCGAGAGGGCTGGGGCCCGGGCGCCCGCCTCCTTCCCGAGGGGGAAGAGCTCCGGCTGACCCTTCGAGCGACCGCGGGGGGCGAAGTCCTCCTCGTCGTGGCGGGCGGCCACGGAGACGGCGATCCCGTTGAGTTGCTGGCCCGCGTCCCCGGGCTTCGCGCGATCTGGCGGCTTCCCGGCGGCGACGGGTCCGAGCCGGTCCTTTTGGCCGGAGACCAGGGGCTGACCGAGGAGTGGATGGGAGAGGCGTTCCGCCTTGGGCCCATGGCCTTCCTCCAAGTGAACCGGAGGGCCGCGGAGCTTCTGCACCGCGCCGTCGTGCGGGCGATGGGCGAGGTCCGCGAGATGCGAGTTCTCGACGCTTACTGCGGGTCCGGGGGGTACGGCCGTTGGGCGGCATGCCGGGGAGCCCAATGTATCGGGATCGAATCCGACCCGGGCGCCGCTCGCATGGCGCGAGAGGGCGTCGAAGTGGGGTTCAGTCTCCTGGAGGGGCGAGTGGAGGATCGGATCGGCGAGGCGCTTCCCGCGGATCTCGCCCTCCTGAATCCGCCGCGGGCCGGCGTCGAAGACGGAGTCATGGAGCGGCTCGCGGCCGCGGTCACGCCACGCGTCATTTATGTGAGCTGCGATCCCGCCACGCTCGCGCGGGATGTGGCCAGGCTTGGGAGCAGCTACGCCATCCGGACCCTGGAGGTTTTTGATCTCTTCCCGCAGACCGCGCGCGTCGAGACCCTTCTCACTCTGACGAAGAGCTGAGCGCAATGGATCTCACGGTTCAGGTCGAGGGCCGCTCCTTTCATGTGCGAATCGGAAAGGACGGGACCGAGGTGGACGGCAAGCCGGTCGATGTCGAGCTCGCCCCACGGGGACTCGGCCCCGTTCGCAGTACCCGGGTGGATGGTCGCTCCCTCCGTGTCGTTCCGGAGCGGAACGGGACGGGGGCGTGGTCGCTCGAAGTCGGCGGAGTGAGGCGACGCGTCGAGGTCATGGACCCGGGAGAAGCCGCGATGCGCCGCATCCGCGCCGCATCCACCGATTCGGGAGGCCCTCCTCCCGTCCGCGCGCCGATGCCGGGACTCGTCGTGCGGGTCGAGGTCCAGGTCGGCGACCTGGTCGAAGCCGGCGGAGGAATCATGATCGTCGAGGCGATGAAGATGGAAAACGAGCTCCGGGCCGTGGGCGCGGGTCGGGTGCGCGCAGTGCATGCCCGCGAAGGCGAGGCGGTGGAAAAGGATCAGATCCTGGTCGAATTCGAGAAGTCCGAGGGAGGGGAATGACCGGTTCCGAACGACGGACCCGCACCGACTCGGGGTTGCCGTTGGAAGCAAGTTACGGTCCGCGCGACCTCTCCGAGGATCTGGAATCGCAGCTGGGCCAGCCCGGCGCTTTTCCCTTCACCCGCGGCATCCATCCGACCATGTACCGGGAACGGCTCTGGACGATGCGGCAGTACGCCGGCTTTGGAACCGCGGCCGAGACGAACGCGCGGTACCGTTACCTGCTCGCGGAAGGACAGACGGGGCTTTCCGTCGCCTTCGATCTTCCGACCCAGATGGGGCTCGACTCGGATGATCCGCGCGCCGGCGGAGAAGTGGGACGAGCCGGGGTCGCGATCGATTCCCTGCGTGACATGCGGGCCCTCTTCGAGGGAATCCGGCTCGACGGCGTCTCCACCTCCATGACGATCAACGCCACCGCGCCGATCCTCCTGGCCCTCTACGTTGCGGTCGCGGAAGAACAGGGCGTGGCACCGGAGGTCCTCTCGGGCACGGTCCAGAACGATATCCTCAAGGAATACGTCGCGCGCGGGACTTACATTTTCCCCGTCGAGCCTTCTCTCCGGCTGGTGTCGGATCTCATCCGGTACTGCGCCGCACGCGTTCCTCGCTGGAATCCGATCTCGGTCTCGGGTTATCACATGCGCGAAGCGGGGGCCACCGCCCCGCAGGAGGTCGCCTTCACCTTCGCGAATGCGCTCGAATATGTGGATCGCGTGCTCAGGTCCGGTGCCGGCCTCGAGGACATCGCGCCCCGCCTCTCCTTTTTCTTCGCGGCACACAACGACTTTTTCGAGGAGGTGGCGAAGTTTCGCGCGGCCCGGCGGCTCTGGGCGCGGATCATGCGCGAGCGTTACGGCGCCTCCGATGCGGCATGCCGGCTTCGCTTCCACACGCAGACGGGGGGATCGACCCTGACCGCGCAGCAGCCCCTGAACAATGTCGTACGTGTGACGACCCAGGCGCTTTCGGCGGTCCTCGGGGGAACCCAGTCTCTCCACACGAACGGTTACGACGAGGCCCTCGCACTCCCATCCGAAGCGGCGGCGAAGCTCGCCCTCCGTACCCAACAGCTCATCGCATACGAGTCCGGAGTCGCGAGGGCGGTGGACCCGCTCGCCGGAAGCTTTCTCGTCGAGAGCCTCACCGACCGGATCGAAGAGGAAGCGGAACGCTACGTCGCGGAGATCGGACGCCAGGGAGGCGCGGCGCGCGCGCTCGACTACATGCAGTCCGAAATCCAGGACTCGGCGTACCGCTTTCAGAAAGAGATCGAGTCCGGGGAGCGGGTGGTAGTCGGCGTGAACCGGTTTCGTGAGGAAGGCCTTCTTCCTCCGAATCCGCCCGCCCCCGACTATGCCGCCCTCGCGGGGGTGCAGAAGAGTCACCTGTCCCGGTTGCGGGCAGACCGGGAAAAAGGGCGGGTTGACGAAGCCCTTGCGGCCTTGAGCCAGGCCGCAGAGGGGGCTGGTCCGCTAATGCCTCACATCCTCGACGCCGTGCGGGCGATGGCGACCCTCGGCGAGATCTCGCACACGCTCAGGCGTGTCTGGGGTACCTTCGATGCCGGGACGTGAACGCCAACAGGAGGAACCGATGTCCGAAGGAATGATCGGAGGTGGACAACTTCGTCGAACTCACGCGAAGTCGCTCGCGGCGCCTTTTTTGGAGTTCGACCTCGGCAGGGAGCTCGAGCTCCTCCACCGCGAAGCCGAGTGGGCGAACGGCCAGAACGCGCGCACGCTCGCGAAGTATCCGGACCTCCGGATCGTCCTCATCGCGCTGAAGGCGCACGCGGGAATGCAGGAGCATTCGGCGGGCGGACGAGTTTCCATTCATACCCTGAAGGGCCAGATCCGGGTGGGGGCACTGGGCCGGACCTTCCGTCTCCCCACCGGAGGCCTTCTCACGCTGGACCAGGGAATTCCACACGACGTGGAGGCGCTCGAAGACAGCGCCTTCCTCCTGACCGTGTCCTGGGCGGGGCGGGAGCAAGAGCCACCTTCACCCCAACCGATCGACGATTAGCTTTAACGGATGCCTACCTACGAATACCGCTGCCCGAAGGGCCACGAGTTCGAACTCTTCCAGAGGATGTCGGACGAGCCACGGGCGAGGTGCCCCACCTGTGGCGCCGCAGCGGCCCGGCTCCTCTCGTCGGGCGCCGGATTTCTCTTCAAGGGAGAAGGCTTCTACATCACCGACTCCCGCTCCGAGGACTATCGCAAGGCCGCGAAGTCCGAGGGGAAGGGGGGCGGGGATGCGGCCGGAACAGAGGGGGGCTCGGCCAAACCTCCGGCCGCGGGAGAAGAGAAGGACCCGCCCGTGAAGGAGAGCCCGGCTGCGCCACCCCCTTCCACGAAAACCGCGCCCAAGAAGAAGGGCGGCGCCTCCTCGTCCGCGCCCTGAGCCAGCCCGCTCCCCCCATGTCTCAGGACGCACTTCGCGCCCTTTTAGAGGGGATCGTTCGGGATCTCGGCGTCGCCGACCCCGAGATCCAGCTCGAACGCCCGCGAGACCCGACACACGGAGATCTCGCGACAAACATCGCCCTGACGCTGGCCTCGCGGCTTCGGAGGCCGCCCCGCGCGATCGCCGAGGCGATCGCCGCGAAGATCGCTCCGGGGAGCGCCGGCGTGGACTCCGTCGAGGTGGCGGGACCCGGGTTCCTGAACTTCCGGATCTCGGCCGGGAGCGTCGGCGAGCTGCTGACCCAAGCGCTCGAGCAAGACGAGCGCTTCGGCCGGACCGACGCGGGGGGAGGTGAGCCAATCCTCCTGGAGTTCGTCTCCGCGAATCCGACCGGGCTCCTCCACCTGGGGCATGGGAGGCAAGCCGCCCTGGGGGACGCTATCGGGGCCCTCCTCGAATGGACGGGGTGGGTCGTCTCGAGGGAGTTCTACTACAACGACGCGGGGCGGCAGATCGAACGGCTCGCCGAGAGCGTCCTCGCGAGGTATCGCCAGCACTTCGGCGTCGAGACGGAAATTCCCGAAGATGGGTATCACGGGGAGATCCTGGTCGAGATCGCGGCCGAGTTGGCGCGGGAGGATGGCGACCGGTGGCTGTCGGCCTCCCTTCCCGTTGCCCTAGAACGAATGCGGGCCTTCGCCGTGGGGCGGCTCCGGGAGGAGCAGGATCGCGACCTTACGACCTTCGGCGTTCACTTCGACCGGTATTTCCTCGAATCATCGCTCTACGAGGACGGGAAGGTCACGGAGACGATCGAGCGCCTGCGCGGAACCGGCCTCGTCTACGACCTCGAGGGCGCGATCTGGCTCCGCACCTCGGAGCTCGGGGACCAAAAGGACCGCGTCATGGTCAAGTCCGACGGCTCCCCAACCTATTTCCTCCCGGACGTCGCCTACCACCTGACGAAATGGGAACGAGGCTTCCACCACGCGATCAACGTGCAGGGATCGGACCATCATGGCACGGTGGCGCGAGTGCGAGCCGGGCTCCGAGCCCTGGGACTTCCTCCCGCATATCCCGAGTACCTCCTCCACCAGATGGTGACCGTGGAAAAAGAAGGGCGGGAGGTCAAGTTCTCGAAGCGTGCCGGTGACTACGTCACCCTCCGAGACCTGATGGAACAGGTGGGAGTGGACGTGACCCGCTACTTCTTCCTCATGCGAAAGCCGGAAGCGCACCTCATCTTCGACCTCGATCAGGCGCTCGATCAATCGGACCGGAATCCCGTCTATAAGGTGAAATACGCGCATGCGCGCATGTGCTCGATCTTTCGAAAGGCGGACGTAGCGCACGGAGAGGTCGGTCCCGGGTATGGGGATCCCTCGCTTCTCGTGGACGAGCGCGAGCGGTCCCTGATCCAGCAGCTCGGGGCTTTTCCCGAGGCCGTGGCGGGTGCCGCTGAGGCCCGCGCCCCGCACCTCGTTTGCGAGTACCTGGACCGGACCGCGGGCGAGGTCAATTCATGGTACCATGCGGGAAACCCCACGAGGGATCCGAAGCTCGCCGTCCTCGTGGACGACCCGGAGCTCCGCCGCGCGCGGCTCGTGCTCGCCCATGCGGTCAGGATCGTCCTGCGAAACGGCCTGGGCCTCCTGGGGCTCGAGGCGCCGGAGCAAATGACCCGAGGCGCGAGTCCAGAGGAAGGAGAGGAGAGGTAGGATGGCGATCCTCGCGGTGGGGAGCGTGGCGCTCGACTCGCTCGAGACTCCCTTCGGGAGTGCCGAAGACACCCTGGGCGGATCCGTGGTCCACTTTTCGGCAGCGGCTTCACTTTTTGCGCCGGTGCAGGTTGTCGGCGTGGTCGGGGATGACTATCCGCTGGCGGAGCTCGACTTCCTGAAAGAGCGGGGAGTGGATCTGAGTGGTCTCGAGGCGGCTCCGGGGGAGAGCTTCCGCTGGTCGGGAAGATACACGCACGACCTCTCCTCGCCCGAAACGCTGGAGACGAAACTGGGAGTCTTCGCAGACTTTCATCCCCGTATTCCAAAGGAGTTTAGGTCACCTGATATCGTGTTTCTCGGCAACATCGATCCCACCCTCCAGCTGGAAGTGCTCGACCAGGTGGAAACTCCTCGGCTCGTCGCCTGCGACACGATGAACTTCTGGATCGTGGGGAAACGGGACGACCTCCTCCGCCTCCTGGAGCGGGTGGACCTTCTCATCGTGAACGATGGCGAAATCCGGCAGCTCGCCGACGACCCCAATCTGGTGCGCGCCGCCCGGTGGGTTCAGCGCCGTGGCCCGGCTCGGGTCATGGTCAAGAAAGGGGAGCACGGCGCGGTCCTCTTCGACCGGGATGAGATCTTCTTCGTTCCCGGGTATCCGCTGGAGGACCTGAACGACCCGACCGGCGCGGGGGACAGCTTCGCCGGGGGAGTCCTCGGGTTCCTGCACAACGTGGAGGTACTCTCGCCGGCCGCGCTCCGGGGGGCTGCGGTCGTCGGGTCGGCGATCGGGTCCTTCGCCGTCGAAGACTTCGGGGTCCGCCGTCTGGCGCGGCTGAGTCCGCGGGAAGTGGCCTCCCGCGTTCAGGAGATTGGGCGGATGACGCAATTCGACCTCGCGCTCGCGGGGATGGGGGTCGAGGGATGAGCGGGGGGCGGAGGCTCGACTACCGGACGGCGGGGGTGGACCTCGACCGCGCTGAGCGAGACAAAGCGGGGTTCCGCGATCTCCTCGACGCCACCCGCGACGAACGCACCCTTTCCGAGCTCGGACTTTTTGGGGGGCTCTACGCTGTGCCCGGGGACGTTCCGGAGCCGGTGCTCGTCTCCTCCGCGGATGGGGTCGGGACGAAGCTCAAGATCGCCTTCCTCTCCGGACGTCACGACACGGTCGGCCACGACCTGGTCAATCACTGCGTGAACGACATCCTCGTGCAGGGCGCCCGACCACTCTTTTTCCTCGACTACCTGGCCACCGGCCCGGTGGCGGAGGGAGTCGTGCACGCGGTGGTGACCGGGGTCACTGCCGGGTGCCGAGAAAACGAGTGTGTCCTCCTCGGGGGTGAAACGGCCCAGATGCCGGGCTTCTACGGTGAGGGCGAGTACGATCTGGCCGGCTTCATCGTGGGGATTGTAGCGCGGGCCCGAATCCTGGACGGATCCAGGGTCCGGGCCGGCGATCACCTGATCGGCCTTCCCTCGGCGGGGCTCCACACGAACGGGTACACGCTCGCCCGGGAGATTCTCCTCGAAGCCGCCGGGCTCGGCGTGTCAGATTCCGTTCCCGGGCTCGAGGAAACGGTCGGAGAGGCCCTCCTGCGGCCCCATCGCAGCTACCTCCGGGTGCTGGCGCCGGAACTGGAGGGGGGAACGATTCGGGCCCTCGCGCACATCACCGGGGGGGGGATCCCCGGAAATCTTCCGCGTTCTCTGCCGGGGACGCTCGGGGCGAAGGTCGAGCGGGGGAGCTGGACGGTGCCCCCCCTCTTCGAGGCGCTCCAGTCGCTCGGATTGGTGGAGGATGAGGAGATGCTAAGGGTCTTCAACATGGGTGTCGGCATGATCGCGATCGTGGATCCGGAGGGTTCCGGCGCCCTCCTCGCCCGGCTCCGTGACCGCGGGGAGGCCGCCTGGATCCTCGGTGAGGTCACCGCCGACTCCGGCGTGCGATTTGTATGAGGCCCGAGTGATGGCCGGGCTACGCGTCCTCGGGGTCCTCCCCGGCTTCTTCGGCCCCCTCGCGATTTTTTTCGCGGCGGTTCCGGGACTCGTTCATGCTCAGACGGCCGGCGAGCGGCTCTTCACGACCTGCGCCGCTGGGGCGCAGGGGCACCAGGGGCTTGCCGGGCGGTGTGCCGATGCGGCGCTCGCGGTGGAGGCTCTCGAAGCGGGGCTGGGCCTCCTCATGACCGCGGGCGGACCGGTTCCCGCGAGCCCGAGCACGGCCGGGCGGCGGCTCTCCACCCAGCCCCGTGTCGTGGTGGACGCCGGCGTCGGATGGGCCTCGTTTCGGCATCCCGATCTAGCCAGGGCTCCCGTGAACGGCGCTCTCGAGGACCGCAGGAGCTTCGCGTTCGGTCCGCGGGTAACCGCGGCGGTCGGTCTCTTCGAGGGATTCTCGCCGGCTCCGGGGTTCGGGGGAGTATTTGCCGTGGATGCGGTCGCGACCGCCCAACTCCTCCGACTTCCCGGTTCGGGCGGGTTTTCGGGCTCGGTGGCGGGATGGGGCGGCGGGTTCCGGGTCGGCGTCATGAGGGAATCCTTTTCGCTTCCCGGAGTGACGCTTTCCGCCATGCATTACCGCATGGGCGGAGTTCGCAATGGAATCCCCGAAAGCTCCGGGGGAGAAGCGACGATCGGACCCCGCGCCACGTCGTATCGGGCGATCGTGGGGAAGGACCTCCTGACCGTGGGAGTCTCGGGCGGCGTCGGGTGGGACCATTACGGCGGGAACGGAAGGATCGCCGCAAGCGCGCCTCTAAACCCGAGCCTTCCGGGGTCGCCGGCGGTGACCGGAAGCGCCGGGTCGGAGGAGCTCGAAATGCGGCGGCGGTATCTTTTTCTCGGCGCGAATTTCACCTGGGTGGTCGCCCAGGCCGCAGCCGAAATCGTCTGGGCAGACTCGGCCTCGCCCGCCGCTTCCCTGGAGGGGACGGGCCCCTACCGTCCCGGCGAGCGCGAGCTCCAGGGCACGTTCAGCGTGAGGGTGACTTTCTGACGAAGCGCGACCCAGTCGGTGGTGGTGAAGTGCCGGCTTCCCTCTCGCCTCGTGACCGCGGTTCCCTGCAACGGGCCGTGGAGCTGGGGCGAAAGGGGTGGGGTCGGGTTCACCCGAATCCCCTTGTCGGGTGTGTCATCGTGCGAGATGGAGAGGTCGTCGGAGAGGGATGGCACGCCGAATATGGCGGCCCCCACGCCGAGGTCGTCGCCCTGGCGGCCGCGGGGAATCGCAGCAACGGGGCGGAGGTGTTTGTCTCGCTGGAACCCTGCCGGCATCAGGGCCAAACTCCGCCCTGCACGGACGCCCTTCTCGCCGCCGGAGTTTCGCGGGTCGTCTTCGGGGCCTCCGATCCCGGGGAGGAGTCCGGCGGCGGAGGGCCCCTCCTCGCCGCGAAGGGGATCGCGGTCATCGGTCCCGCCATGACGGCGGAAGAGGCCCGGTGGGAGAATCCCACTTTCTTCGCCGCCGAGAGGGAGCGGCCATGGACCGCGCTCAAGCTCGCCCTCTCCCTCGACGGTCGCATCGCGGCGAGGGCGGGGGAACGCGGCACACTGTCGGGGCGTGAAGCTCTCGAGGAAGTTCATCGCCTGCGGGCGGGGTTCGATGGAATTCTCGTGGGAACAGGCACCGCCATCGCGGACGATCCCCTCCTGACGGTTCGGGGCCCCGTGGAGCCCCGAATCGCGCCGCGCCGGATCCTCCTCGATGCGACCGGCAAGCTCGGCCCGCGTGCCCAGGTGTTCGGGGACAGGGAGAGCGAGGTGTGGATCGTCACCACTCCCGAGAGCCCGAAGAGCTGGCGGCGCGTTGTGGAAGAAAAGGGTGCGATCCTGGTCGACGTCCCCGCGACCGCGGGTGGAAGGGTGGATCTGGATACGGCGATGAAAGAGTTGCGGAGACGCGGAATCGAAAGCCTTCTTTGCGAAGGGGGCGGGGAGGTGGCCTCGTCGCTGCTCAGCTCCGGGCTCGTGGACCGACTCTACCTGGCGCTCGCGCCCCGCTTCCTGGGAGAGGAAGGCGTTCCGGCCTTTCCCGGGCTACCGTCTCCCCCGGTTGCCGGCGCGGCCGGCGCGGCATGGAGCTTTGGAGAGGCGCCCCGACGGCTCGGCGAGGATCTCTGGCTCGCCCTGAAGCCGGGTCCGACGGAGGAAAGTTCCTGATGTTCACCGGAATCGTGGAGGGCGTCGGGCGAGTCGCCGGCGTGGAGGAGGGGGACGGGGTGCGGCGGATCCATATCGAGGCGGATGAAGCCCTCCTCGCGGACGTTTCGCCCGGCTCTTCGCTCGCCGTGGACGGAGCTTGCCTGACCCCGGTCAGCGTCGGAGGGGCGGGATTCCTCGTCGAGGCGATTGGCACCACGGTGGCGCGGACCCTCGCCGGAACCTATGTCCCCGGAAGCCGGGTCAATCTCGAAAGGGCGATGGCCCTTGGGGAACGCCTGGACGGGCATCTGGTTCAGGGACATGTGGATGGACTAGGTTTCCTGAAGGAGATTCGCGAGGTCGGGGAATTCCGGGTCCTCGAGATCCTGATTCCGCCCGAGGTGCATCGGACGACCCTCCTCCATGGGTCGATCGCACTCAACGGAGTGAGCCTGACCGTGAACCGTCTCCTCGGCGACGATGGCGTCGAGGTCGGGATCATCCCGCACACCTGGGAAAACACCAACTTTCGATGGCTGAAAGCGGGGGACGCGGTGAACGTGGAGGGGGACCTGATCGGAAAATACGTGGGCAAGCTTCTCCGCAGCGGGTTGCGGGGCGAAGAGACGAAGGGAGGGCCGGCGGATGCCGTTTGACCGTATCGAGGAAGCCATCCGGGACATCCGGGACGGCCGGATGATCATCGTGGCGGACGATGAGGATCGCGAAAACGAGGGGGACCTCGTGTGCGCGGCCGCGGAGGTCACCTCGGAGCACGTCAACTTCATGGCGAAACATGGGCGCGGCCTCATCTGCGTGGCGCTGACCCGTGAGAGGGCGGACGAGCTCGATCTTCCCCTGATGACGGATCAGAATACCGACCCGAATCGCACCGCGTTCACGATCTCGGTGGATGCGAACCAGAGATTCGGCGTGACGACGGGGATCAGCTCGCACGATCGCGCCACGACGATCCGTGTCCTCGCGGACGACCAATCCAAGCCGGCCGACCTCCGGCGCCCCGGGCACATCTTCCCCCTCCGCGCGCAGCCCGGCGGTGTGCTTCGCCGGGTGGGGCAGACCGAGGCGGCCGTCGACCTGGCACGGCTGGCCGGCCTCCCGCCCGTCGGGGTCATCTGCGAGATCCTGAATCCCGACGGGACGATGGCGCGCCGCCCGCAACTCGAAGCCTTCGCGCGCGAACACTCGATCCGCTTCGTGACCGTGGCCCAGCTGGTCGCGTATCGCCTCGCGAAGGAACGCCTCGTCCGTCGCATCGCCGAAGTCGGCCTCCCTACGCGGCGCGGAGACTTTCGCCTCATCGGCTACGAGAGCCTCATAGACGATCGGGAACACGTGGCGCTCGTGAGGGGCGAAATCGCCGGAAAAGAAGACGTCCTCGTGCGAATGCACTCGGAGTGCCTGACGGGAGATGTGTTCGGGTCGCTCCGTTGCGATTGCGGGGAGCAGCTCGATGCCGCGATGGCACGTATCGAGGCCGAGGGGCTCGGCGCGATCGTCTACCTCCGCCAGGAAGGGAGGGGGATGGGGCTCGGGAACAAGCTCCGTGCTTACGAGCTGCAGGAGCAGGGGCAGGACACGGTGGAGGCAAATCTGACGCTCGGCTTCAAGCCGGATCTCCGGGACTACGGGATCGGCGCACAGATTCTCGTGGACCTCGGGCTCTCCAGGATCCGGCTTCTCACGAACAACCCGAAAAAGATCGTCGGACTCGAGGGGTATGGGCTCGAGATCACCGGTCGCGAACCACTCCGGATCGAACCGGGGACACACAACGCCGCCTACCTCGAAACCAAACGGCGAAAGCTCGGGCACCTTCCGTGAAGGAGCGGGTGGGGTCGCTCGACGGGGCGGGGAGGCGATTCGCCATCGTCGTTTCGCGTTTCAACGAGGTGGTGACCGAAGAGCTCACCGCGGGGGCCCTCGAAGCCCTCACCACGCACGGTGTCTCTCCCGAAGAGATCGAGATCGTGCGGGTTCCCGGGGCGTTCGAGCTTCCCGGTGCCTGCGCTCGCGTCATCGAACGAGGTGGAGTGGACGGCGTCGTCGCGCTCGGGTGCGTGATCCGCGGCGACACACCCCACTTCGACTTCGTGGCCGGCGAAACCACCCGGGGACTGGGCGAGCTCGCAAGGGAGTCGAAGCTCTCCTTCGGCTTCGGCCTTCTCACGACGGAAACTCTCGAACAGGCACTCGTTCGCGCGGGAAGCGGATCCGAGAACAAGGGGTGGGAGGCGGCGCTCACCGCCCTGGAAATGGCGAACCTCTACGGTACACTCCGGTGACGGCGGGCACCCGCGTGGGAACGCTTTCGGCGTCCGAGCGAGTGCAGCGGGTGCGCGCCCGCTCCTGGGCGCTCCAGGTGCTCTACGCCTGGGAGAGCACGACCCCGCACCGTCCGCTCGAGGACGCGATGGAAGACGTATTCCGGACGCGACGGGTCGCGCCCACCCGGAAGCCCTTCATCCGCCGCCACCTGGCGCTCGTGAAGGACCACCTTCCCGAAATCGACCGTGCCCTCCGGGACGCGATGGAGAACTGGCGGCTGGAGCGGCTCTCGCGGGTGGACCGGTCGGTCCTTCGGCTCGCCACGGCCGAGCTCCTCTTCGCGGAGGAGACTCCTCAGAAAGTGGCGCTCCAGGAGGGCGTTCGCCTCGCCGGGCAATACGGCGGCGACGACTCCCACCGGTTTGTGAACGGTGTGCTCGACGCCGTGTACCGGGCCAACCCGCGGAAGACTCCATCCTCCTGAACCCCATGAACGTCCTCCTGCTCAACTGGCTGGATCGGGAGAACCCGCAGGCCGGCGGAGCGGAGCACCACCTGCACCAGTGCTTTGGAAGACTGGTGGCCCAGGGATGGAAGGTGACCCTGGTCACCTCGGGGTGGCCGGGTGCCCCGGGCCGATGTGTTCTCGACGGCATCGAGGTGCACCGCATAGGGGGGCGGCATACCTTCGCAGCGGCGGCTCCGAGCTACGCGCGGGGCCTCTTGGCGGCGGACCGTTTCTCGCTGGTGGTGGAGGACCTGAACAAGGTCCCCCTCTTCGCGCCGCGCTGGACGGACCTTCCCGTCGTGCTCCTCGTGCACCACCTCTTCGGACGAACCGCCTTCCATGAGGCGAGGTTTCCGATCGCCGCCGCCACCTGGATCCTCGAGCGCCCCATTCCTCGGGTTTATCGGGGCGTCCCGATCGTGGCGATTTCGCAAAGCACACGCGAGGATCTCGCCCGCCGCGGGCTCGACCCCGCGCGCATCGAGGTCGTCGAAAATGGCGTGGACGCGGAGCGCTTCAGACCGGGGGACGACGGGGCCCGTTTCCAGGATCCCACCCTCCTCTATCTGGGGCGGCTGAAGCGCTACAAGCGGGTGGATCTGGTGCTGCGAGCCGCGGCGGCCCTGAGAGCGGAAGGCCTTCCGGTGCAGCTTCTCATTGCCGGGGAGGGCGACCGCCGTCCGGTACTGGAGAGGGAAGCCCGGCGGCTGGAACTCGGGGAAGGGGAGATTCGGTTTCTCGGCTTCATTTCGGAGGAGGATAAGGTCCGCCTCCTTCAGCGGAGCTGGGTACATGTCCTGACCTCCGAAAAGGAAGGGTGGGGGATCTCCATCCTGGAGGCTGCCGCCTGCGGCACTCCGAGCGTCGCGAGCGACGTCCTCGGGCTCCGCGACTCGGTCCTACACGAAAAAACCGGGTTATTGGTGCAACACGGTGACGTCTCTGCGCTCGCCCGGAGCATCCGACGCCTCCTCGATAATGAGGACCTGCGCCGGGCGTTTGGTCGGGCGGGGCGGAGTTTTGCCGAAGGGCTCTCCTGGGACCGGGCCGCCGCCCGCCTGGGGCGGGTTTTCGAGGACGCAGTAGCCGCCTCCGGGGACGGCCGCTAGCTTTTTTCGTCCATGGCCCAACGAGGGGAGAAGGGGTCCAAGATGGCCGGAAGTTTCCGCATCCAGGAGCTCATGGACACCCGGGGCGAGACGCTCGCCCTCGAGCTCCTCACCCCCGGAGTTTCACTCGACCGGGAGTGTTCCGACGCGGACGTCTCCACGCCGGGCCTCGCGCTCGCGGGCTACGTCGCGCGGTTCCCCGATGGGCGGATGCAGGTCTTCGGCGAGACCGAAATGACCTACCTCTCCACGCTCTCGGAAGAGGAGCGACGCGTCCGGCTCGAGGCCTTTTTCTCGAAGGCGGTCCCCGCGGCCTTCGTCACCAAGGGTCAGCAGGTTCCTTCCGTCCTGCTGGACATCGCCCTTGCCGCCGGCGTTCCCGTCTTCCGGTCCTCGTTGAGCACCCGTGATTTCTTCCGGCGAATCAAGCCGTACGTGGAGGTCACCCTTGCACCCTCCACGACCGTGCACGGCTCCCTCGCCGACGTTTACGGAGTCGGACTTCTTTTCATGGGAAAAAGCGGGATCGGGAAAAGCGAATGTGTCCTCGACCTCATCGAGCGCGGACATCGCCTCGTAGCCGACGACCTCGTCATGGTGTCCGAACGGGGAAACGACGTTCTGATCGGACGGGGACACGAACGCCAGCGACATCACATGGAGATCCGCGGGATCGGGATCATTGACGTTCAGGCGCTCTTCGGGATCCGGGCCATACGCCTCCAGAAGCGGATCGAGGTCATCGTGCAGCTGGACGAGTGGGACGATTCGCGCCCCTTCGATCGCACCGGCCTCGACGTGGACGAGACACAAATCCTCGGTGTGAATCTGCCTCGCGTCACCATTCCGCTGAATCCGGGAAAAAACATCACGGTCATCTCGGAAGTCGTGGCTATGAACCACCTCCTCAAATACGCCGGCGTAAATTCGGCGGCGGAGTTCGACTTGCATCTTCAGAGAGGGATGGCTCCGGTCGGGGAATACCTGGAGGAGGACTATGAGTGAGCGAGAGGTCCCCCTCGTGCGGGGCGTCCTCGTGACCCATGGCTCCATGTGCTTCGGAATGGTGGACGCGGTGCGAAAGATCGCGGGAGCCCCGGCCGACGCACTCGTTCCGGTGAGCAACGAGGCGAAGGGGCCAGACGAGCTCCTCCGGACCGTGGATGAGCTGGCCGGGCCCGGTCCCGCCATCATCTTCACCGACCTCCAAACCGGGAGCTGTGCCCTCGCCGCCAGATTTGCCTGCCGAGACCCCGACGGGCGCCGGGTCGTTTATGGCACGAACCTTCCGATGCTCCTCGACTTCGTTTTCCACCGCCACCTTTCCCTTGATGCGCTTGTCCAGCGCGTCCTGGAGAGAGGGAGGGAGGCGGTGCGCTCCTTCCAACTGGAAACGCCCTGAGGAAGAGACGGCGGGTGGCGATCCTTCTCTTTCGCGTGGACGAGCGGCTCATCCACGGGCAGGTCACCCTCGGTTGGGGGGAGAGAATCCGGCCTTCACACTATGTCGTGGTGGACGATGCCCTGGCCGCGAGCGGTTGGGAAAAGGATCTCTACCAGCTCGGGACGCCGCAGGAGGCCACCTCGGACTTCGTCGGCGTGGAGGAGGCCCGCGGGCGGCTCGCGGAGTGGCGAAGGGGTGCCGAGAGAGTCGTCCTACTCACCCGCGACCTGGATCACATGACGCGCCTCGCTCGTGGAGGCGCGCTCGCCGGGGAAACCGTGAACCTCGGGGGGATCCACCACGGGCCGGGCCGGCGCGAGCGGCTTCCCTACCTCTTCCTCGACGATGCCGACGAGGAGCGCATCCGCGCGCTTGTCGCCGAAGGAGTGGACATCGTCGCGCAGGACCTCCCATCCTCGGCAAAGACTTCCGCCGCCCGGCTCCTCGATGCTTGAGCCCTCGAGTTGGCTACTTCTCGTCGCCGTCGGAGTGGCGGCTGCTCTCGACACGACCTCGGTTGGACAGATCATGATCTCGCGGCCCCTGGTGTCGGGAACGCTCGCGGGGTGGGTCCTGGGCGACCCTCAGACGGGCCTCCTCCTGGGTGGGGTCCTGGAAGCCGTTCACCTTGGGGGCCTTCCCATGGGCGGCGCCCGACTCCCGGAGCCCGGCCCGGCGGCGATTCCGGGGGTCGTGGTGGCCGTGAGTCTCGGCGGGTCGCCGGGCCTCGCCGCGGGGGCCGCGCTCGGGACGGTGTGGGGCCTGCTCGGTGGCGGATCCATATCGCTCCTGCGCCGGGCGAACGGAAGGATCACCCGTCCGGTGGACGAGGGACGAAGCGACTATCGCGCGCTTTCCCTCCGGCACTGGGCGTGTATCGCGCTCGACGGGACCAGGGGCGCGGTATTGACCGCGGTCGGGATCGGGATGGGCACGGCGCTCTCGACGCGCCTCGGCGGCGCGTGGTGGCCTCTCGGAACTCCGGATACCGTCGCCCTCCTCCTCCTTCCGGGAGCGCTCGCGGGCGGCGCCCTCCTTCGGTCCTGGTCCTTTCCGCGGCGGCGGGCCCTCTTCTTCTTGATCGGCGCGCTCGGCGGAGTGGCTTTGGCGGTCATCCTCTGATGGGGCATTCGTTCAGTCGGACTCGACTTCTCGTTCGGTCCTTTTTCATCCAGGGATCGTGGAACTACCGGAACCTTCTCGGCACGGGTTTCGCCTGGGCGCTCAGGCCGGAAAACGGGTCGGTTTCGGGGCCGGAGGGAGGTCCCTCGGGTCGCCGGGACACGGAAGCCGACGAGGTGGCAAGGGCCGCGGAGCCCTTCAACACACACCCGTATCTCTCCCCGGTAGCACTCGGAGCGCTCGCCCGCATGCGCGAAGACGGCGTCGATCCGGCGCGGATCCGGGCCTTCCGCCAAGCGCTCCGGAGCCCCCTCGGGGGACTCGGGGACGGCCTCGTTTGGGGAGGATGGCGTCCGGCGTGCCTGCTCGGGGCCGGATGCGTTGCGCTCCTCGGCGGGGGACCGGGAGTCGTGCTGGCCACCTTCCTCGTGACGTACAACGCGGTGCACCTCGCACTTCGTATCCACGGCCTTCGGGTGGGATCGGACTCGGGACTCAACGTGGCCGCGGGAATCAGCAAGATGGGGCTCCCCGCATGGACGGAACGGATCCGTGCGGTGGGGGTCCTTCTCCTCGGCCTGGCGCTCGGGCTCCTTCTGGGCCGGGGAGTGGGGGTTTCGGAGTTGGGTCCAGCCTGGGTCGCGGGTGCGATCGTACTCTTTCTGGCCGGGCTCTCGGGCGGGGATTTGGTCCGCCGCTGGGGGCCGGAGCTCCTCTTCCTGCTCATCCTGGCCGGAACAAGGATCCCGCCGTCCTGAGTGCGCGCGTGTGCATCTGGGCGGCCGGTCCTTACGGACCGGAGGTCGCGATGGCGGATGACTGACAATAACATCGTCGAGGGGCGCGCCCGGGTCCGGAATCGACTGGGATTGCACGCGCGTCCGGCGGCGGAGTTCGTGAAGCTCGCGGCTCGATTCGAATCCGAGGTCCAGCTCTCGAAAGAGGGGCTCGCGGTGAACGGGAAGAGCATCATGGGCGTGCTGATGCTCGCAGCCGAGAGGGGGTCCGAGTTGGTCATTCGTGGCGAGGGCCGCGACGCTGCCGAGGCCGTCGAGGCGCTGCGCATCTTCGTGGAACAGGGCTTCAAGGAGACCTGAACGTGGGCCGGACTTACGAGGGGCTTCCGATCTCGGAAGGGATCGCTCTCGGACCGGTGCGGACGGTCCGCTGGGGGGTGCCCGCTGTTCCGCATCTGACGGTGGCCGAGGACGGAATCGAAGCCGAGGTCGAACGCTTTGACGAGGCATGCACCTGGGCTCGTGGGCGCCTGGAAGAGATGCGGGAGCTGACGGCCGGGAGGCTTGGAGCCATGGAAGCCCGCATCTTCGAGCCGCAACTCATGATGCTCGAAGACGTCGAAGTCGTGGAGCCCACACTTCTCTACATCCGCGAGAACCGGCTCACTGCCGCGCGCGCCTTCGAGTGGCGCATGTTGGAGCTCCAGGTGCTCTGGATCCGGACCTCGAACCCCATGGTTCTCGACCGGCTGAACGACCTCGAGGATCTCCTCGTCCGCATGCTGCATCGCTTGCTCGGGCTCCCCGAGGCCGGAGACCTGGTATGGGATGGAAAACCGGCGATCGTGGTGGCGCGGAACCTCACCCCCTCTTTGACGGCGCAGATGGATCCGTCGCGCGTCCTCGGGATCGCGACCGAGCTCGGAACGCGGACTTCACACTGGGCGATCCTCGCTCGCTCGCTGGGGATTCCCGCGGTCGGAGGACTCGTGAACGCCTTTGAGGAGGCCGAGCGGTCCCGCGAAGCGATCGTGGATGGGCGGATCGGACGGCTGATCCTCGATCCGGCGGAACGCGACCGGGAGATCTACCGGGAACGGAGAGTCCAGATCCTTTCTTGGGAGGAAGATCTCTCGGAGGTCGCGAGGTTGGATTCGGTCACCCTCGACGGGCAGCCCGTGGCCCTCCGGGCGAATATCGACCTCCCCTCGGAGGCAGTCCGCGCGAAGGAGCACGGGGCGGAGGGAATCGGACTTTTTCGCACGGAGTTCCATGTCATGGGGCGGAACTCCATGCCCGAGGAGGAGGAACAGTATCAGGCCTATCGACAGGTCGTCTGCGAATTCCCCAACTACGCCGTTTTTATTAGAACCTTCGACCTCGGGGGGGACAAGTTCCCGATGTTCCTCCACATGCCGGCTGAGGAGAACCCCTTCCTCGGGTGGCGCGCCATCCGGGTCTGCCTCGATCGCCTCGAGCTCTTCCGTCCGCAACTGCGGGCCATTCTGCGCGCGACGGCCCATGGAGACGTTCGTATCCTGCTCCCCCTCGTGAATGACGTCGAGGAGGTCGTGCGTGTGCGGGAGCTCCTCAGCGAAGAGGAGGAGTCGCTCAGGAAGGCGGGAATTCCCTTTTATTCGGGGTACAAGCTGGGTTGCCTCGTGGAGACGCCCGCGGCTGCCCTCGACGCGGCCGAGCTCGCCCGGCACTGCGACTTCTTTTCTATCGGCACGAACGATCTGGTCCAGTACACCCTTGCCGTGGACCGGACGAACGCCCGGCTCGCCGACCTCTACAATCCCTTCCACCCATCGGTCGTGCGCCAGCTCCACCAGGTGTCGCGCGTGGGGCGGGCCGCGGGGATCGAGGTCAGCGTTTGCGGCGAGATGGCGGCGAATCCGCTCGGAGCCTTCCTTCTGCTCGGTCTCGACATTACGGCCCTCTCAGTCGCCTGGCCGGCCCTTCCGGAGTTGAAGAAGGTCGTACGAAGCGTGAGGATCGAGGACGCTCGGGCCGCCGCACGAAAGGCGCTCGCGGCTCCCACCTCTCGAGACGTCACGAGAGCCCTGGCGGAAGGGATCGGGCCGGCCGTGGATCTCTCCGCCTTTTCCGGGCGCTGGAGCCTTTCCCTTTCCTGAAGAAAATCGGCCGAACCACAACCGAGGAGACCCGTTGAGCCTGCGCCAGTTCAGTTCAGAGTCCGTTTGCGAGGGGCACCCCGACAAGGTCGCGGACCAGATCTCCGACGCCATCCTGGATGCGATCCTTGCGGACGATTCGAATTCCCGCGTGGCGTGCGAGACCCTCGTGACGACGGGTCTCGCCTTCGTAGCCGGGGAGATCACGACGACCTCGAGGGTCATCATCCCGGAGCTCGTGCGGGAGACGATACTGGCCATCGGTTACGACAATCCGGCATTCGGGATCGATGGGCGGACCTGCGCGGTTCTCACGACGATCGACCGGCAATCGGACGACATTCGGATCGGCGTGGATGTCGGGGGCGCCGGCGACCAGGGGATGATGTTCGGGTTCGCCACGGACGAGACGAAAGAGCTCATGCCGGTTCCGATCGTTTACGCCCACCGGCTCACGCACGCCCTTTCGGAGGCACGCAGATCCGGTCGAATTCCCTGGCTCCGTCCCGACGGGAAGTCCCAAGTGAGTGTCGCCTACGATGGGGACCGGCCGGTACGGGTCACGGCCGTGGTCCTGAGCGCGCAACACGCCGACGGGATTCCCATCGCCGAGATCCGCGAGGTCTTGCGGGACCAGGTCATCGTCCCGTCCCTTCCCGCGGAGTTTTTCTCTCCCGATGAGGCCGCGATCCATGTGAATCCCACGGGACGGTTCGTGACCGGAGGGCCCCAAGGGGACGTCGGCCTCACCGGCCGAAAGGTGATCGTGGACACCTATGGCGGGATGGGGCGCCACGGAGGAGGCGCGTTCTCCGGAAAGGATGCCACGAAAGTGGATCGGTCGGCGGCATACGCGAGCCGCTGGGCCGCCAAACACGTCGTTGCGTCGGGCGCCGCGCGTCGCTGCGAGATCCAACTCGCCTACGCGATCGGGGTCGCCGACCCCGTCTCGGTCTGGGTGGACACCTTCGGCACGGGGGTCGTCCCGGACGCCAAGATCGCCGACGCCATCTCCGAGCTTTTCGACTTCCGCCCGGGCGCGATCATCAGGGACTTGGGACTCCGTTCTCCCATATTCGGGCCCACGGCGTCCAACGGCCACTTCGGGCGGACGCCCGAGACCGTGCGGCGCTTCGATCGGGACGTACACCTCTTCCCCTGGGAAGCGACTCCTCGCCTCGATGACCTCCGCGCGGCGCTTGGGCTTTCCTGACCCTGGAACTCGACCTGCCGGGGAGGGGTTGGATCCCGCCGGCTCGCAGGGTGCGAGCCTGACAGGCCGCACGGATCTCGCCTCACCAGGGACCCATACGGAATGACCTCGACGACTCAGGTTGATCACGACATCAAGGACCCCGCTCTCGCCGGGAAGGGGCGCCTGCGCACGACATGGGCTGAGAGAAGCATGCCCGTCCTTCGGCAGATCCGGGAGCGCTTCGAAAAGGAGCGGCCGTTCGAGGGAGTGCGACTTTCCGCCTGCCTACACGTGACGACCGAGACGGCCAATCTCATGCGAACGCTGAAGGCTGGGGGCGCCGATCTCGTGCTCTGCGCCTCCAATCCCCTTTCCACCCAGGACGACGTCGCCGCGCACCTCGTCGTGGACGAGGGGATTTCGGTCTTTGCGGTCAAGGGCGAGAACGAGGGCCGCTACTACGATCACATCCGAGCGGCTTTGGCCCACGCCCCGCACGTCACGATGGATGACGGAGCGGACCTCGTCGGGTCGCTGCACATGCTTGCCCTGGATCGGCTGGACGATCTCGCGCCACCCGTTCGCGCCTGGGCCGGCAGCCTTTCTGCCGAGCGTCGAAAGGAGATCCTGGAAGGGGTCGTGGGTGCGACCGAAGAGACGACCACCGGTGTCATCCGACTCAGGGCCATGGCGCGGGACGGCGTGCTGCGGTTCCCGGTCATCGCGGTCAACGACTCCGAGACGAAACACCTCTTCGACAACCGATACGGGACGGGCCAATCCACGATCGACGGGATCCTTCGCGCCACGAACCTCCTCCTCGCCGGCTCCACGGCGGTTGTCGTCGGGTACGGGTGGTGTGGGCGGGGCGTGGCGCTGCGGGCCCGCGGCGCGGGGGCGAGCGTCATCGTCACCGAGGTGGATCCGATCAAGGCGCTCGAGGCGGCGATGGATGGCTTCCGCGTCCTTCCGCTCGCTGACGCGGCGCCCGAGGGAGACCTCTTCGTGACGCTTACCGGGAACATCAACGTGATCCGTCCCGAACACTTCGAGGCGATGAAAGACGGTGCCATCGTCGCCAACTCGGGTCACTTCAATGTGGAGCTGGACCTCAAGGGACTGGCCAGGATCGCGGAAGGGGCGCCGACGGAAGTCCGCGAGTTCGTCGAAGAGTACCGCGTCGGAGGGAAACGGGTCTACGTCCTGGGGGAAGGGCGGCTGATCAATCTGGCGGCAGCCGAAGGGCATCCCGCTTCCGTCATGGACATGAGTTTCGCGAACCAGGCGCTCGCTACGGAGTACCTTCTCGGAAACCGAACCTCGCTCGCGCGCGAGGTCCATCGCGTGCCGGCTGGGGTGGACCGGGAGATCGCCGCGCTCAAGCTCGCGGGGATGGGGGTGCGGGTGGATTCGTTGACCCCGGAGCAGGAGAAGTATCTCGCGTCCTGGCACCTGGGGACGTAGCGGAGACCTGCGGAGGAGAGAGAACCGTGTTGGTCGAAGTGAAGGTGCAGAGCTTGGGGCTGGACCGAGCGTCGAACACGCCCGTGCTGATCCTCCAAGAGGTCTCTGGGGATCGCGTGCTCCCGATCTGGATCGGCCCCGGCGAAGCGAGCGCCATCGCGATGCAGCTCGCCGACATGAAGTTTTCCCGCCCCCTGACGCACGATCTCCTCGTCTCCGTGGTCGCCGGACTCGGCGGAAATCTCGACCGGGTCGTCATCACGAAAGTGGCGGATGCCACCTATTATGCGGAGCTCGTCATCCAGCGGACCGGGGACACGATCAGCGTGGACGCACGGCCGTCGGACTCCATCGCCGTGGCGCTTCGCGCCGATGCCCGGATCTTCGCGGAAGACGACCTCCTGGAGATCGCGTCTATCGAGGTTGCCTCGGAGGAGTCCTCGGCCAAGGAGGTGGAGGCCGAACCCGAGGCGGAGCCCTCTCCTTTCACGAACGCCGAAGAGCTCAAGGAGTACCTGAGGCGCCTGAATCCAGAAGACTTCGGGCGCTTCTCCCCCTGAGGAAGCCTCGCCCGACCTCCGGCATGCGCCGGTCCGCCCTGCTCCTTATTTCGGGCATCCTCCTCCTCGGGATCCCTTGGGCCGCTCAGGGTCAGGAAGAAGTTCAGGCCGTGATTTCCGGCCAGCTCCTCTGGGATTCGATTCCTGCCGACACCGGGACGGTGGTCCTCCACCGCGTGACGCCGGAAGAAGCCGGGGCCGTGGATTCGGTGACCGTGGGAAATGAGGGGCGGTTCACCCTCACCCTTCCGGGGGTCCCGGTCTCCGGGTCAGGTGAGACGCTTTTCGCCGCGAGCCGCTTCGAAGGCATTCTTTACTACGGTCGGATCATCGAAGCCCCCGCCGATCTGGACTCCCTCTATACGATCCGCACCTTCAATACGGAGCCCGCTCCCCCGGGAGGGATCGCCTTCCCGGTCCGGACCCGGGAGCTCTGGATCGAGCAGGGTCCCATGGGGTGGGTTGTGACGGACCGATTCGTCCTCGCGAATCCCAGGTCGGTGACCTATGTCCCGGACGGAGCCGGGGGGGTCGTGTGGCGGTACCCGCTCCCGGCAAGTCTGAGGACATTTCGCGTGATCGAAGCCGGTCCGGCTGCGGGAGAAGTTCGTTTCGAGGGGGGATCGCTCCTGACGACGAACCCCGTGACCCCCGACGGAAGTTATTACTGGATCCAGTACGAGCTGGATTCACTTTCCGTGGAGATCCCGCTTCCCGGCGAGGTCGAGACGGCGCTCTTGATCGCGCGGGAGTCCACACCCCCGTTCACCGTCGAGGGGCTCGCGGGAATCGCCCCGGAGGAGATCGGGCTCCTCTCGACCGACCGCGTCTGGTTCGGCCAGGGGCTTCGGGATCAGGTCGTGCGAATCCGGTCGGGCCGAGAGACTCCGCAGGTCATGGGATGGCTCTCGGTGGCCCTCGCTCTCCTCCTCGTTCTCGCGGGCGTGTGGGTCGTTCAGCGGGGGGGGAGGGGGTCGTCGAAGGGGGCGGCGGCCTCCGGACCGGGACCGGCCGTCGCCCCGGCGCGCCTCCGTAGAGACGTCCTCGTCGAGATTGCCCGCCTGGATGAAGAGTTCAGAGCTTCGGCCGGAAAGGAAAAGGGTGGTGAGGGGCGGTATCGCCGACTCCGGGAGGCGCTCCTGGCCGAGCTGGAGGCGGGGCCGAGACCGCCGGGCCCCAGGCGATGAGGCTCGTCACTACTCCCGGGATCCTCCTCCGCTCCCACCCCTATTCCGAGTCTTCGCGAATTCTACGTTTCCTGACCCCGGACTTCGGTGTCGTCGCTTTGATCGGGAAAGGGATCGCCCGGCGCGGTGCCTCATCCGGAGGGCTTCCGGATACGTTCGGAGAGGGGCTCCTGACCTTCTCGCACCGACCCGACCGGGAGCTCCACACCCTCCGCGACTTTCACAAGACCACGGGCGCGACCTCACTCGGGCGAGACTTGCGACGGTTTCTTGGAGCATCCCTGCTCGTGGAACTTCTCCTGGCCCATGCGTTACAAGAGGGAGATCCGCCGCTTTATGCCTGGATCCGATCGGTCCTGATCCACCTTGGGACAGCTCCTGAAAGTGAGTTGGCCGGGTGGATCCTGGCCGGGGGATGGAGGACGTTGTCGCTCCTCGGCTTCGCGCCTGACCTGGACCACTGTGCCGGTTGTGGAAAAGACCTCGGGGGGGCCGACGACGGTCTGTTCGACCGATTCGATGCCGCGGCGGGAGGCCTGCGTTGCCCGGGCTGCTCGGAGGGGTCACCTCTCCCCCGGGTTGGAAAGACGGCGCGGAGAGACCTCGCCACCTTCGTTCGCGGAGCACCTCCATCGGCGCTTCAGGGGAGTCGTGCGCATCTGGCGCTGCTGGAGGATTTCGCCCTCCATCATCTCGCCCCAGGGCGGACTTTTCGTTCCGTCGCAATGCTCCGTCCGCTCCTGGATCCGGCGACCGTGGGGGAGTGACGCCCGTGCACACAGGCCAGCGACGTAGGTCCCTTGCCGATTTGGCTTGACGCCCGCTAGGAGCGGTGTCCATTGTTGAAGACGTTCGATGCGTGTTCGGGCATGTACCCGGGAGGGCTATTTCCCCACTGCTACAGCTTCACGGAGGTGAGGATGAGGCACGCCGTTGGCGTCCTGATCGTCCTGCTCTCCACCCTGTCCCTCCCGGACTCCATCGCGGCACAAGTGGGAGGGGCGACCGTCGGGCCTCCGGAGATCCCCGCGTCGGGGTTTCGGCTCGGAAGCAACTATCCGAATCCGTTCACCACGGAAACCCGGATTCCCTTCGAGCTCTTCGAGGTGCTGTTCGCGGAAGGCCGTCCGGTCGTGGTCACGATCCGGATATTTGACATCCTTCTGCAGCACGTGGGCTCCCCCACGGCGCTGAATCACCCGGCGGGAGACGGGACACCAGTTCTGGACTTGGAGTACGTCGCTCCGGGTCGTTTTGAGGCATTTTGGGACGGCCGCGATTCCTCGGGGATTCCGGTGGCCTGGGGGAGCTACATCGTAGAGTTGACCGTAAACGGCCGCTCGGAGAGCCGTCGCGTGTTCATCAGCGGCGGATAAGGCGGGCCGCCTTGGACCTGGCGGTGCCCCGCAATCGCGCACCCCGCTTCACTCTCTCCCTCCGTGGTTTCCGAAGTCCGGCCACCTCGGTCGGGGTCGCCTCTCAAGTCTTTCGACCTGCCTCCCGCGGCTTTTCCCTCTGAAACCGTCAGGGAGCCCGTTCTTCCAAGAGGCGAAGGAAGTCTTCCGGGTCGGAGATTGCGGAAAGTCGCCGCGGAACGTCCGGGTCCTTAGCGAACTGAGCGATCTTTCCGAGGACCGGAAGGTACTGGTTCGATACCTCGAGGGGGGGAGCCACGATCAAGAAGAAGTGATGGACCGGCTCCTCATCGATCGAGTTGAAGTCCATCCCTCCCGGCTTCCTCCCGTAAGCGAGTCGGAGTGTACTCACTACGAGAGACCGGCAGTGCGGGATCGCGATTCCCTTGCCGATCCCCGTGGAGCCGAGATTCTCCCTCCGTTTGAGAGTCTTGAAGAGGATGGCCTGCGACTTGTCATCGAGTCCGAGGAGCCCGATGAGCTCCTTCAGGGCATCGTCTTTGCTCTTCGCCTCCAGCCCGAGCTTGACGGCGCTGAGCGTGAAGAACTCCCGTAGCTTCATTCTATCATCTCCAAGGCCGGGGGCCCCCGAAAGGGCGTCCCGCCAAACGGGCCTCACTGTCACACCTGGAATCACTTGAGCCTCGAACCTTACAGGATGCCCGAGGCGAAGTCAAAGCCACGCCGTCGCGAAGAGACGCCTCGACTTCACGCTTCTCGACCGGATCCCTGAGGAGTACCTTATGTGTATGGCCGTCAACGTCCTCCAGCATCTGACTAACATGGAGACGCCGCTCTACCTCGCCCCCCAGGCCGGGGTGAGCGAGTCCCCCTTCCGGCGCCTCTGTCGCCGATTCGGGGCCGACGTGGTCGTGAGCGAGTTCGTGAGCGCCGACGGGATTTGCCGGAGAAACGAACGCAGCCTCGAACACCTTCGATTCGCGGAGGCGGAGCACCCGATCGGCGTTCAGATATTCGGGGCCGATCCGGCCGTGATGGCCGAGGCGGCGGCCCACGTGTACGAGGCCTTCGGGCCAGACTTCGTGGATATCAATTTCGGCTGTCCGGTGAAGAAGGTCGTCAAGCGGAACGGAGGATCCGGGTGCCTACGGGACCTCGGCCTCGTGTCTGAGGTTGTACGGGCGGTGACGGAGTCCACCCCCCTTCCTACGACGGTGAAGATTCGGAGCGGGTTCGACGAACAAACCCGGGATCCCGTCCGGATCGGTCGAGTGTGTGAAGACGCCGGGGCGCGTGCGATCACCCTTCACCCCCGGACCCGAGCGGAGATGTACTCGGGGAAAGCCCGCTGGGACGAGATTCGCAGGCTCAAGGAGGGCGTGTCCGTGCCGGTCATCGGGAACGGCGACATTCGGACTGGGGAAGACGCCGCGCGGATGCGCGACGAAACCGGGTGCGACGGGATCATGATCGCGCGTGGGTCCCATGGGGATCCCTGGATTTTCCGCCAGGCCCGGGCGGCCCTGTCGGGTGAGCCCGTCCCTCCGGATCCCGGCATCGAGGAACGGTTCGGCATCTGCCTCGAACATGCGCAAAACGCCATCGACTTCGGGGGGGCGCCTGAGAAGGCCATCCTCGAGTTTCGGAAACACCTGGGATGGTACACGAAGGGGCTTCCCGGGGGCCGAGAGCTCAGGCAGGAGTTGTTTCGGGTAACGTCTCTCGAAGAGATCCGAGAACGCATCGCGAGTTATCTCGGCCGTTTCTCCGCATCCCGAGCAGAGCGGCCGGTCCACTCGCCTGTGTTGGCAGGGAGGTGAGCCGCAGGGGGCCGGCCCCCTGCACAGGATAATCGAGTCACCGGGTCCGTCCTTCCGCGAAGCGCCCAGGCGAGCGGCACCTGGATCGCCCACCGGCTACCCCGTGGAGTCCCTTCTTGGGGTGCCGAATCGGCGCAACACTTCCACATTGCCTAGTCGGTCGATTCCCGCGTCAGACGCGGTGAAGTCCGCTCCCATGCTCATCCGAACCTGTTGAGCTCAAGGGCGTGATTCTTGCAGCGCTGCCATACCGCGTGCGGGTGCGTGCGCGGGACGGATCAGGGCAATTCGACTCAGGGGTCTGGATGAAGGTCTGCGTGACGGGGGGGACGGGGTTCACGGGTGCTGCCCTGGTCCGAAGGTTGTTGGCTGACGGGCATGAGGTCACAGTTCTCGACAAGCAGCCAGGGCTGATGGACGCGGAGCTGAGGGCGGCCGGCGCGAGAGTCGTGTACGGAACCGTGGCGGATCGAGACATGGTCCGCGACTGCGTTCGGGGCGCGGAAGTCGTCCACCATCTCGCCGCGGCGTTTCGCGAGGTCGGTGTTCCCGACGCCCTCTACCGCGAGGTCAACGTCTTCGGGACGCAGGTCGTCGTCGAAGAGGCGATCGCCGCGGGAGCCCGGAAGCTCGTATATTGCAGCACGCAGGGGGTGCATGGGCACATAGAGTCTCCTCCGGGGGACGAGAACTCCCCCATCGCGCCCGCCGACTTCTACCAGAAGACGAAATACGAGGGCGAGCTCGAGGTGCGCCGCCTCGCGGTCGGAGGGATCGAATTCACGATCCTGCGTCCGACCGCGATTTACGGCCCGGGCGACCCCGGCCGTTTCGTCATGATCTACAAGCGGGCCGCGAAGGGCTTCTTTCCGATGTTCGGGTCCGGGACGACTTACTACCACCCCGTTTACATCGACAACCTGGTAGACGCCTTTGTTTTGGCAATGGCGCCGGGGGCGGGAGCCGGGAAGGCGTACATCATCGCGGATGCCGAGTACTTCCCGATTGATGAGCTCGTGAAGCGGGTGGGCCACTCGATCGGGGTCGCGGTCCGCGTCCCCAGATTTCCCATTCTCCCGCTGATCGTCCTCGGCCATCTCTGCGAAAAAATCTGCAAGCCCTTCGGAATCGAGCCCCCGATTTTTCCGCGGCGCGTGGATTGGTTCCGCCAGGTTCGCGCCTTCCGCATCGATCGCGCGCGGCGCGACCTGGGGTACGAGCCCCGAGTCGGCATTGATGAGGGGCTCCGCGAGACCGGGAAGTGGTACCGCACCCATGGGTACATTCCCGCGGAGCAGGTCCGGGCGTGAGACCCGAAGCGCTGTCGGAGATCCGGGCAGCTGAAAGCGCGGTTTCGCTCCACGCCCTCGTAGGAAGCCTCGACGCCACGGCGCTCACCTCGCGCGACGTGGAGCTGGTATCGCGGGCCCTACGGCGCCATCCGATGGGTGGGGCGCCCACACGGGTGGCCGTTCTAGGTAACCACACGCTAGAGCCTCTCGCGGTGCGAATTCCCGTGCACGCCGCGATTCGCGGAGTGAACGCGAGCGCCTGGACTGGGCCGTTTGGTCAGTATATCCAGGCCGTCCTGGACGAAGGGTCCGGTTTCGGCCAGTTTCAGCCGGGGCTCGTATTCCTAAGCCTTACGATGCGAGCGCTCTCTCCAGAGGTGCATGGTGCGTTCGCCTCGCTCGACCTGACGCGGCGGACCTCCGAGCGGGAGAAGATCCTCGGACAGGTGGACGACTGGGTTCGTGCGGCCCTCGGGGCCACCCAGGCGCTCCTCCTTGTCGCGAACTTTCCGCGTCCGCTCGAGGCCGCCTTCGGCCCGGCGGATTCGGGGCAGGAGCTCGGCGAGGGAGAATTTTACCTCGAGATCAACCTCGAGCTCCAACGGAGATACCGAACGGAGCGGCGGGTGCGAATCCTCGACTTGGACCGGTTGGTCGCCGCGTACGGATCCGAGCGTGCCCTCGACGACCGTCTCTACCACGTCGCAAAGGTTCCCTGGCGGGAAGGATTCACCGGCCGCGTGGCCGAGGAGATCCTCCGATACGAGGGGGCGCTCCGCGGCGCGGCGCGGAAGTGCCTGGTCGTGGATCTCGACAACACATTGTGGGGGGGAATCGTCGGAGAAGATGGCCCGCATGGGCTCCAGATCGGACCGAGCTCGGCGGCGGGAGAGGCCTTCGCCGACTTCCAGCGAGCGCTCAAGGGGCTCCAGGGAAGGGGGGTCATGCTCGCCCTCTGCAGCAAAAACAACGTCGCGGACGTGGACGCCGCCTTCGCCGCCCACCCGGAGATGCCCCTCCGGCGCGAGGATTTCGTTGCCGAGCGGATCAACTGGAATCAGAAGCCGGCGAATCTCGTCGCGCTCGCCGCGGAGCTCAACATCGGGACGGACGCCCTGGCATTCGTCGACGACAATCCCGCGGAACGTACTATGGTCCGTGGAGCCCTCCCGGAGGTTGCCGTCATCGAGCTCCCGGCGGACCCGGCCGGATACGCGATGGCCCTCCGCAAGTCGGCGCTCTTCGACCGTCTCGACATCACCACGGACGACCGGGCCAAGACGGCGCAGTACGTCCAGCAGAGCCGGAGGCTCAGCTTCGAACGCGGCGCCACGGACATGGGGGTGTTCCTCGCGGCACTGGAGACCGAGATCTTCGTCCGTCCCGCCACCGGCGACGATCTCGCCCGCGTGCACCAGCTCGTCACCAAAACGAACCAGTTCAATCTCACGACACGCCGATACACGCCGGCCGAGCTCGAACGATTCGTCGAGGACGGGAACTACGACCTGACCATCGCGCGGCTGAAGGATCGCTTCGGAGACATGGGAGTGATCGCCATGCATCTCGTTCGCCGCGAGGGTGCGGCCGCCGACCTCGAGAACTTTCTGATGAGCTGCCGAGCTTTGGGAAGGGGCGCCGAGACCGCCCTGATGAACCGTCTGAAAGGACGTTACGGACCCCGCGTGGACCGCATCACGGCGACCTTCGTTCCGACCGCCCGAAACGCCCCGGCGGTGAGCTTCCTTGCGGACCAGGGCTTCACGCTCGTGTCCGAAGAAGACGACGGGATCCGTCGGTATGCGCTCGAAACCTCGAGCGCCACCGAGATCCCCTGCCCCCACATCCGAATCCACGACGAGGTGATGTGAACCCCGAGTTGCGCTCGATCGTCGCAGACATCCTTGACCTTGATCCGTCCGAGGTGCGGGACGATCTCGGACCGGGGCTCGGCGACCGTTGGGATTCGCTGAGCCACCTCAAGATCATGTCGGCAGTCGAGGAGACCTTCGGCCTCCGGCTCAGCATGGACGAGATCCAGGGGGTGGACAGCTTTGCCGCGCTCGCGCGGATCGTTGCCGGGCGCCGGTGATGAAGGCTGGGACTTTCATCCGACGGTTCCTGGTCTTCGGGCCGGTCCTAACCCTCTACTATTACCTGAGGGATCGCGCACTCGTGAGCGCCAAAGCCGAAGTGGACCTGACCGGGAATCTCAGAATGGGGCGGGGAACCCGGATCGGCTCGTTCTCCAAGGTGAAGGCGAGCGATGGACCAATTTCTATTGGGCGCGACGTTCATGTGGCTACGAATTGCTTCATCTCTGCAGGAATCTCGGGTCTCGAGATCGGAGATGACTGCTTGATCGGACCGGGCTGTTCCATCACTGCGAGCAACTACGGTTACTCGGACATCCAAGTGCCGATGCGGCTGCAGGGGCAACCGTCCAAGGGAATCCGAATCGGGTCCAACGTCTGGATCGGGTCCAATGTCGTGATCCTCGACGGGGCGGAGGTCGGGAAGGGGGTCATCGTCAGCGCGAACTCGGTGGTGTCCGGAAAGGTCCCCGACAACGCGATCGTCCAGGGTAATCCGGCCCGGATCATCTTCGTCCGCCGATAAGCGCGGGGGCACGATGCTGAGACGGATGGCCTCGAACGCCGTCGCCCTCGCCGTGGGCGGTGTCGTTGCCCAGGTAGCCTTCATCACGATCGAGGTCATCGTCGCCCGCGAGTTCGGGAGCGAGGAATACGGCGTCTTTTCGTCCGTTTACGCGCTCGGGCTGACCAGCCTCTTCGTCGTGGATCTCGGGATGAGCTGGCAGCTCATCGAGTCGGGGTCTCGGGACTCCAAGAGCATTCCAGAGCTCCTGGGTACGACCGTGGTGTTGAAGCTCCTCGGTTTCGCGGTCCTCTATCCGCTCGCGGCGTGGGGTCTCGCAGCCTTCGGATACGACGACCGGGCGGTCTCGTTTTACCTGATCTTCTTTTTCTACTTCCTCGCTCTCGCCATGCAGGACTCTCTCTCGGCCGTGTATGCCGCGAGGGAGCGCATGGTGGTCAACGGGTTCTTCCAGGGCGGGACCCCCGTGGCTATTGCGGGGTGTGTGCTCGCCGCCATCGGGCTCGGCTCCGGGCTTTTCGGAGTGGGGGTCGGATACGTCGTCGGCGGAATCTTCGTGACCGGATTTTGGGGCCTGCTGACCTGGCGCGCCGAGCGCCCCAAGGTGCGACTTGCGGGAGCCCCGGCCATCCTGCGGAAGAGCTATCTTTACGGATTGACTGGCCTCCTCGGGCAGATCTTCTACCGGATTGATCTCATCCTCTTGTCGGTTCTTGCCACGATGCCGCAGGTCGGGGTCTACGCTGCCGCCTATAAGCTCCTCGACCTGGCCGCGAAAGTGCCGATTCTCGGGGCTCGCGTCGTGTCGCCTCAACTCTTCCAACAAAGCCATGGGAACGACGAGATCTACCGGCGCTCCGCGGACGGTTTCGTGCGACTGAGCGCTGCGGCGGGGCTCCTCCTCGCCGTCGCCTGTTACCCGAGCGCGGAGTGGTTAATCGGGGTCGTGTTCGGGCCGGAATACGCCGGCGCGACCGTGGTCCTGCGCATCTTGAGCGTGAGCTTTGCCCTCAAGTTCATCCTCGTGGCCTTTCAGACCGTCCTCACGACGCGGGATCGGCATGCCTGGAGGACGGGGGCGCTCGCGGTGGCGACTGCGGGGGCGGGGATCGGGCACCTCCTATTGATTCCCTCCTTCGGCGCCGCGGGCGCGGCGGGAACGGTCGTGGCCGCGGAGGGATTTCTTCTCCTCCTCTATCTGTGGGGTCTGGGCGAACCGCGACTCAGGGTGACACTCGCGAAACGCGTGCTCGGCGTGTGCGTGGCCGCGGGCGTCGCCGCGCTCGCGCTCGGCCTGACGGGACTCGAGGGCCCGTTCGCCGCCCTCGTCGCCATGGCCGCGGCCGCGGCCGGGCTCGCCGGGGTGGGCTTCGTTCGGCCTTCCGAGCTCGGGGAGCTATGGCGGGGGCTGGTCGGGGAGCCCGCCGGGACCACCGGAGGGCCTAACTGACCCATGTGCGGAATCGCGGGCATCACCTGGCACGACCCTCGGTTAGTCGAGAGAATGGCCCGGGTCCAGGCGCACCGAGGTCCGGATCAGGATGGGGTCTTCGCGGACGAGACGGTGTCTTTGGGTCACCGTCGCCTCAGCGTCCTCGACCTGAGCGAGCGCGGACGCCAGCCGATGACGAATGCCGACCGGTCCGTCTGGGTCGTTTACAACGGAGAGATCTACAACTTCGCGGAACTCCGCCGGGAGCTGCGGGGGCTCGGGTACGACTTCCAGAGCGATGCCGATACCGAAGTAATCGTGCACGGGTGGTCCGCCTGGGGCCCGAGCTGCGTCGAGCGCTTCAACGGGATGTTCGCGTTCGCGGTTTGGGACGTAAGGCGCCGGAAGCTCTTTTTGGCGCGGGACCAGATCGGCGTGAAGCCGCTGTATTACGCAGTCCTTCCCGGGCCCGAGAGCCGCATCATTTTTGCGTCGGAGCTCAAGGGGCTGCTCCAATGCCCCGAAGTGGATCGTTCGCTCGACCTCGCCGCGCTCCACAAGTACATGGGGTACGAATTCGTCCCTTCACCCGAAACGATCTTCAGCCAGGTGCGCCGCCTTGCGCCAGGCCATTCGCTCACGTGGGCTCCGGGAGAAGAGCCGAGGGTTGAGCGTTACTGGCGCCTACGCGTCCGCGCGGTCCCGCGCGACCGCGGGGAGCATGAGCGGCTCCTTCGGGAGGCGCTGCAGCGCGCGGTGGAGCGCCAGCTCGTCTCCGATGTGCCCCTCGGGGTCTTTCTCTCCGGAGGGCTCGACTCGAGCGCCATCGTTGCGATGATGAGTCGGCTCTCCGATGTGCCGATCGACACTTTCTCCCTGTATTATGAAGACGGATCGTACAGCGAGCTCGAGTATGCGGACTTTGTCGCGAAATATTTCGGGACCCAGCATCACGTCATCCGGATCGACCCGGTGACTCCCGAGACCATCGAGGCCTCGTGTTATCACCTGGACGAGCCGATGACCGACCTCTCAGCCGTCCCATTCTACCTCCTGTGCAAGAAAGTCCGCGAGCACGTCACCGTCTGCCTCTCAGGTGAAGGAGGGGACGAGTTGCTTTGCGGATACGACCGGTTCCGCGCGAGTAAGCTAAACCGAATCTACGAGACGCTCCCGCGCGTACTGAGGGAAGGCGCGATCGCGAAGGCCGTCGACCTCCTCCCGGATCGCCCGCAGAAGAAGGGGTCCATCAACCTCCTCAAGCGCTTCATCGAAGGAAGCTTGCTTCCCGAGGAGGGGCGCCACATGCGTTGGCAATACTTCCTTACGCCCCGCGTGCAGGAGTCGCTCTTCACCCGCGAGGTACAAGCCCAGGTGACGGACAGGCCCTTCGCCCCGGTCCGGAGGATCCTCGAAGGAGCGGAGGTGGATGACGAAGTCGCCGCGGAGATCTACGTGGACACCTGTATGACGATGCCCGACTCGCTCTTGGTCAAGGCGGACAAGTTGAGCATGGCGCATGCCCTCGAAGTGAGGGTCCCCTTCCTCGACCACGAGTTCGCGGAACTTTGCTGCACCATACCGAGCGACCTCAAGCTGGAGGGGT
Source organism: Gemmatimonadota bacterium (assembly GCA_040882465.1). Lineage (NCBI taxonomy): Bacteria > Pseudomonadati > Gemmatimonadota > Gemmatimonadota bacterium. Next base: position 102,163 of record JBBEBG010000001.1, on the reverse strand, counting down.
TCAGGACGAAGAGCATCTTTCGAAGCGCCATGAGGGGGATTCTTCCCGACGAGATTCGGGGCCGGGGAAAGCAGGGGTACTCCCTCCCGATCAAGAATTGGATCCGGGGAGAGCTCAGGGAGTTCATGGAGGACACCTTCGCGTCCTCGACTCTGATCGGGGAGTGCTTCGATCGTGCCTTCGTGCGGATCCTCCTCCAGGAGCACATGGAACGGCGAGCGAACCACAGCCACGTGCTCTGGGCGATCCTGAATCTTCTCGTCTGGCACCGACTCTTCGCCGCTCCACCAGCAGAGAACCCGGGGCGGACCCTCACGGGCACGTCCACGGGTTGAGCTCGAGGGGCCGCCCCCGGCGACGGCGTCAAGTTATCGGACCGCCGGTCGAATGAAGTGGCGACTGCCCGACCCGCTCGGCTATGAAGCGGTAGAGGGCCTCCACTCTCCTGACGTGGGCCTCGAAAGTGTGGTTTTGCTCAACGAAGGCCCTTCCTGCTTGTCCAATCCGCTCGCGCAGCGCGGGATCGTTGCAGAGCTCGAGGAGGGCCCCGGCGAAAGCCTCCGGTTCGGGCGGGGCGAGGCGCGCGATGTCCGGGGTGAGGATCTGGTTGTGCGTTCGGATGTCCGTCGCGAGTAACGCTTTTCCCGAGTGCATGAATGGGAAGACCTTCATCGGCGTATTGATCCCGCTGGTTCTCGGGGATACAAGTACGTCCGCCTCGGCGAGAATCTCGTCGAGGCGATCGGCAGGCCAGTGGCCAACGAAGTGGGTGCGATCACCGATCCCGAGGTCCTCCGCAGCCTCACGGTATTTCGCGATGTGCGAGGGGATGCCGCCGGCGAGGACGAGCGCGGCGTCCGATCCGTTTGCGACCGCCCGAGAAAAGGCCGAAAGGAGAAGTGCGATCCCCTGGTATCGCTCAAAGTTTCCCACGTACATCACGAGCGGGCCCTGGATCCCTCGACTCTGCCGTAGTTCCCCCGTCGGAGCGCGTCCAGGATTCTGAAGCTGGGAGATATCGTGGAGAATGACCACCTGCTTGGCTCCATTAGACTCGGCGAGCTCGGCGAGCGCTTGACACACGGGGGCCACCGCAATCGCACGGCGGAGCGCCAATCCGACGATCCAATCGAAGACTTTTCTGAGGGGCTTGAGCCAGGGGCTTGCCTCCACGAGCTGGTGAGCTATCGCAGAGTCCATGTCGTAGATGTATGGAATCCCATGCCGGAAGCGAAACCAGAGAGCCATGAAGACGGCCTCTTCGCCCGCGTGCACGATGTCATAACTGTTGCGGCGCACGAGTCGCCTCGCCGCCGCGAAGAGCCAGAAGTCGGCCAGGACCTTCTTGTAGGAAAACCCGGGGCGGATTCCCGTGAGCCACCGTGGCGTCTTCGCCCGGTGAATCGTCACCCCTGGGTAATCCCTGTGTTGCCCGCCACCGTACACGACTAAATCTATCTGGTGATCGCCGGCGCCCAAAGCGCGCAGGAGGAGATCCGTGTCCATCGGAGTGCCGCGATCGATGTAAAACTCGTGCGGCGCCAGTAACAGGATCCTCATGGTAGTCGGAGCGGTGCGCGCCGGCAGCGGCCGGCCAGGCCAGCCTCTGCTACCGGCCTGGATCCGAGTCCGGGGCACGTTCTGGCGGCATTCGACTCGGCTTTTCGCCCCGTCGTCCCTCTCACATCTCACCCCCTCCAAGCGGCTTATTCGGCTCCAGCCCGGACTGCACTCTCGGACTCCTTGGCACGTCCCGGTCCTGCTGCATCGATCGAGTTAAGGCCTTTCATCCCCCGTCCCTTTGGATCGGCGGACATTTTACCCCCGTTCTCACGCAAGTGCTAGCGCCGCGGTCCGAGTCGCCCCGCTTCGAGGAGTCTGCCCGCTTTTTCCGCATCCACGGGAGCCGAGAAGAGGTACCCCTGCGCCGTGGGGCAGTCGAGCTGCCGGAGGATTTCCTCCTGAAGGGTCGTCTCCACTCCGGGGGCGACCACGTCGAGTCCAAGGCTCCCCGCCATGGCGAGGATTGCCCGGACGGCCCGACTGTTGCCCCCGTCCTTCCGAGGGAGATCGGCCACGAACTGGCGGTCCATTTTCAGGAAGTCCACCGGATACCGATGTAACTGGCCCACGGAAACCGAGCCGCTTCCGAAGTCATCGATGCCGATGCGGATGCCCAGGTCGCGCAAGGGAGCGAGGGCGTTCTCGATCTCGGTCTGGGGTCGGGCGAAAAAGCTCTCTGAGACCTCTACTTGGAGCGACGATGGGTCCACTCCCGAGTCCGAAATGCTCTCTTCGAACCACTCGCGTGCCCGGGGATCCAGAAGTTCTCGTGTGGAGAGGTTGAGGCTCAAGGCCAGTGGAACATCGGGGGGGAGGCGGTCCCGCCAAATCCTCAGCTGGCGGCAACTCTCCCGGATGACCCACCGTCCCAGCGGAAGGATGAGCTTCATCGCCTCGGCATAGGAGATGAATTCCGTCGCGGCGACGAGGCCGCGGTCCGGGTGCTCCCAGCGTAGGAGAGCTTCCACCCCGCTGATCCGCCCCGATCCCAGATCCATCAGGGGCTGGTAATGGAGACGAAATTCTCCCCGATCGAGGGAGCTCTGAAGTTCGGAGCGGATTCGGCCTTCGGAGAGCGCCTCTTCCCGCAACGTCCGGTCGAAGATGCGGTATTTACCTCTTCCTTCCTCCTTCGCGCGGTACATCGCGGCGTCCGCGTCGCGCACGACCTCCTCCACTGTGGCATATCCGGTGTCGCTCAGGGCGATCCCGACGCTGGCGGAGAGGCGAAGGTCACGGCCCTCGAGACGGAAGGGCTGGGCCAGGCGGTCCTGGATGCGGTCGGCTACGGCGAGGACGTCGGCGAGCCCTCCGACGTACTCGAGGAGAATCACGAACTCGTCCCCACCGAAGCGGACCAGGATGTCCCCCGGCCTGACTGCCTCTTCGAGCCTTCTTGCGACGGACACGAGGAGCTGGTCGCCAATGAGGTGACCGAGAGAGTCATTGACCTGCTTGAACCCGTCGAGGTCCAAGAAAAGGAGGGCGAATCGGAGCTCGGAATTCCTCTGAACCCGTTCGATTGCGCGCCGGAGGATCTTGTTGAGCAGCGCACGGTTCGCCAGCCCCGTGAGGGCATCCCGATCGGCGCGCAGGAATTTGTCGTCGCCCCCGTTGTCCTTCGACACGTCGGTTTGGACCGCGACGAAGTGGGTCAGCTGGCCATGATCGTCCCGGATCGGAGACACCTCGAGTCGCATGAGAAACTCCGTGCCATCCTTACGATAGGCCACGAACTCCGTCGAAGCCCGTTCTCCTCGCTGAAGATGCTCCCACATCACCTTCAGCTTGTCCTGAGCCGTCTTTGGTCCGGTGAAGGCGCGAAAGCTCTGCCCGAGTACCTCGGCCTCGGTGAAGCCGGTCATCCGGCAGAAGGCCGGATTTGCAAAGAGGATGGAAGGCCCGCCCCACTGGACGTTTCCAGTGGTGACAAGCATCGCTTCGCGTCCCGCTCGGGAGGCCACGTTTTCGATGAGTCGTGCCTGGGTCCGCGACTCGCGATCATCCATGTGATCGCGGAGCTTGACCACGAAACACGCCTCGCCCCGCACATCCCATGAGGTCATGGTGAGGGTGATCGGACTGGCGCCCGGGTCCGACGGAGGAAGTAGGATCTCGTACGACGCGGGGGACTCGCTGAGTCCCGAGGCCGCGGTTACGTCCAGCGCTCGCTGGAAGCGGTCGCGGAGCTCGAACGGGAGAAATCCGGCCAGCGGACGCCCCACCGGCACCTCGCCGATCGAGCTCCCCAGGAGCCGGACGGCCGCGAGATTCCATGTCTGGATTCGCCCTTCACGGTCCGTGACTACGATCCCGTCGGGAGATGTGGCCAGGAGTCCTTCGAGTCCGCCTCGTGCCTCGCCGAGCCGCTCTTCTGCACGGACCCGCCCGAGGGCTTCCCCCAGGACGCGGGCGACGGGCTCCAGCCGGTCCATGGATCCCTGATCCGGGTGGCGCTCCTTTGGCATGGAGAACTCGAGGACCCCGCGAACCGTGGTTCCGGCGAGCAAGGGAAGCGCAAGCTGGTTTCCCCCGTCGGCAGCGACCTCCCCCGAGGCGGGCGGCATCGAGCTGGAGGCCCAGACCGGCCGACGTGCCAACCAGGCGCGGCCCGCGGCCCCTTCGCCGCGCACCCGCCGCTCGGGCTCGCCGATCTCTTCCTCCATCCCCCGTTCAACGAGGGAAGCGTCCTGAGGGTCCACAAGATAAAAGCGGGCGCTGTCGGCTTCCACCTGGCGTCCAATTTCTTCGAGGCCGATCCGTGCGAGTCCGGAACGTGAGGCGCCTTCCACATCGATGCGGCGCGTCACACGGGCGAGCAGTGTGTCGGCATCCTGCTCGACGGCGGCGGCACCCACAGTCGTGGGGCGCCTCAACAACTCGAGCCTCTCCTCGACGAGCTCGCCGGCATGTGCCGCGCGAAACTCGACTTCCGGCTGGTAAAAGGGGTTCTGATGCCGGGTCAACCCCTCACGGAGCTCGGTGGGATGGAGATCGAGGGCGCGGAGCAGAAGCTCGGGGGAGGTGCGGGTCCGATCGTACAGGCAGAGGACACTGCAGGGCTTGTCACCCAGGAGGACGTTCAGTCCCGCTTCGAACGCCGTGAGATCGCGTAGCCCGGCCGAGCGCTTTTCGAGGGCTCCCATGTCCTGAATCAGGTGAAGGCCTTCGAAGCCGGCGTCCCGCGCGAACAGGAGCTGCTCGCGGATGAAGGTGATTCCCTGGTAGCGGTCGAACTGCCCACCCCCCTCAAAACATTCCTCGATCCGCTTGAACTCGATCTGGTCGTGTTGGCGGGCATCCCCGCTACTCCCGTCCAAATGGTGTTCGAAGACGCGAAATGCCACCGAAGAAGGGCCCTCACCAATGAGAATTACCCGGCGACCGGCCCGAATCCCCTCCTGGACGAAGGACTCGAGAACGGCCCGCAACTCTGCCTCGGTCCTGTGGATTAGGCAGTGGTGTTCGCCATGTGACCGGTGGGGCGCCGGCGGCGTGGAAACGGATTCGGTCACGCAGGTCCTCTATCATGAGTCACCCGAACAACTCACGGCCGGAGGGTCCATGGGGATCCTGGGCGGCGAGCCATTTCGGGTGCGGGAGTCCCGGTCGGAGGTCATCGCAACTACATGTCGCGCATGGGTGCACGGACCGTGCCGGACCCCCCCGGGGGCGATGGCGCAGAATCCCCTGGAAAACTGTGGATCCGGAGCCCGAATCGTCGCGAATGCGCAACGGTTTCATTGGGTATCCCGGGTTCGACAATCCATTCCCGGAACTTGGGGTCGAACGCGGCCGAACGGCTTCCCGAGGGTGGCCCGGGTCTTGCTCGCAAGGAATGTATGCGCTAGGCCAGTGACAAGACAGGAGATATACTCATGAGAGTCATGGACAAGCCGACGAACCGCTCCGAGCGGGCGATTGATGTGCTCCTCGTGGACGACGACCCCGCGCTCAGGGGTGCCCTCGCCCGAGGCCTCAAGCGCAAAGGTTTCGAGGTGAGCGCCGCCGCCACCGCGGCCGACGCCCTTCGCCTTGTGGCCGACCCTGGCGTGCCGATTGACGTCGTCATCATGGACATCGTCCTACCGGACTCGTGGGGATCGCAGGTGGCGATGGAGCAGAGCCTTTATCGACCGGAAACGCCTGTGATCTTCATCTCCGGGCATGCACTGGAGGACGCCGTGCTTCAGGCCAGTTCCGGCCAGGGCGAGATCGTCTTCCTCGCCAAGCCATTCACCGTCGATGAGCTCGCCGCCGCGATTCGTTCCATCGTCAGTGGGGAGGGGAAAGGGTCGACGGACTGACGAACGACCTGCCGCTCAGGCGGTTCCCAACACTTCGTCCTGGTGGGCTCCCTCCGCTAAGTACCATTCCGCGAATTTTCGGATTCCTTCAGGGAAGTCGGTCGAGGGCCGGTAGTCCAGCAGAGCCCTCGCCCTTTCGAGATCCGCAAAGGTCCTTTCGACGTCCCCCGGCTCCATGGGAAGCTCACGCACGCGCGGGCTCCGTCCGAAGGCCTCGCCGAGGACGCGGATCATCTCGGCGAGACGAATGGGCCGAGCTTCGCCGAGATTCACGACCTCGAATCCAGGATCGGATCGGCGCGTCCATTCGAGCCCGGCGAGAACGCCCTCGAGAATGTCGTCGATGAAAGTATAGTCCCGCGCCGTACTCCCGTCTCCGAATCGGGGGACTTCGCCGTTGGCGAGAAGAAGTCCGCTGAATTTTCGAATGGCTAGGTCCGGCCTCTGACGCGGCCCGTAGACCGTGAAGAAGCGCAGCGCCAGACAGGTCAGTCCGTGCAGGTGGGACGCGGCGTGGCAGAGGAGCTCGCCGCCTCGTTTCGTCGCGGCGTAGGGCGAAACCGGGTGATCCACCGAATCGGTCTCCGAAAATGGAGTCTTGGGATTGTTGCCGTAGACCGAAGACGACGACGCAAAGACGAAGGGGCGGATTCCACGCGCGACCGCAAAGTCCAAGAGGATGGATGTTCCGACGAGATTCACGTCCGCGCAAAGCGTGGGATCCCGGATGGAGGGACGGACCCCGGCGCGCGCTGCGAGATGCGCGACGGAGTTGATCGTGTCCGGTAGCTTCGCCACCAGGCTTCGGTCGCGGATATCTCCCTCGACGAGGGTAAATCGGGAGAACTCGCGCGCGTGTGCGAGGTTTGCCTCTTTAATGCGACGCGGATAAAAGGAGTCGAAGCTGTCGAGCCCCACCACCGCTTCCCCGCGCTCGAGGAGGCGGTCTACGAGGTGGGAACCGATGAAGCCCGCGGCACCGGTGACCAGGACGGACATGCGGAGTGGCCTAGCCCCCTCCGATCTGGTCTACGTCGAGGTCGGAGTCCGCGCGGGGCGTCATCTGCCAGGTCACGTTGCCGGCGCCGTCCTGTACCGGGACGAGGAGTCCGGTGGCCGAGGTGAACTGGCTCGTTCCGGGGTTGATTTGTCCCAGATTGAAGTTGATGAAGTTCCTGAGGACGACGACCACCGGACCACTCCCGTCGTCGGCGGTCACGTGCAGATACGGGCCCGTGACTCCCTGGACGACCTGAGTGTTGGTGATGGCGGCGTTCTGAATCCGGACCAGAGCGGCGTCGAGTGTCCCGCCCATGGCGGTTGTCGCTGCGCCCGATGTCACCGCAACGGGAAAGACGAGCGTGACTCGGGGAACGAGCTGGAAGATCGCGGCGTCCGTGAGGATCGGTTGTCCCGCCGACACCGCGGTGCGCCCACGGACGCGTACGCTGTCCCCGACCTCGAGCCCTACGAGGGCGACCTGGGTCAGCCGGAGGTACGTGTTCCCATCGCGGATGTGGACAACCGCATCCCCGGGCTGGTTCCGCTGGTTCAACACGATTCCCGTCGTGAAAATGCTTTGTCCGGGGAGGACCGAATTCCGCACGTCCTGCAGTTGATACGCGGGGAAGGACACGCTGAAAACCACCGGCACGGTGCGCCCCGGCTCGACCGTGAACAGCTCGTCGGATAGATCGCGGACGACCAGGCTGTCAGAGAGCGACAACGGATCCGCAGCCAAACGCAGGTCTCCGACAGGAGCGGTCGGGAATCGAAACTGGCCCGACGAATTCGTCGTCGCCGTGTCCACGACGGACACGCCATCCGCGGTCAGAAGTTGAATGCGCAGGTTCGGATAGTGGGGGTCACCCCCCTCGATGTTTCCGTTTCCGTTGGCGTCGAGGAAAACGACTCCCTCGACGGTCCCCGTGGACTCGATCCGAAGAGTCCTTCCATCCACGAGAAGGTCGCCGCACCCAGTCAGGGTGGCCAGCGCGACCCCGACTACGCTCAGTCCGAGATGGCTTCGCACGGTGAATCGCCGCGTCATGGCATCGCCACCCTGAATCCGACACGGATCATCCGTCCCGGCTTGAAGGACCGCGTGACTTCTCCGAAGTCGGGGTTCACCGTCACGGGGATCGCCGTTACTCCGCTGACCGGATCTCGCGACACGACTCCGGAAGGGTCCACGTGAAGAAGTGCGCTTTCCGGCGAGCCCATCTCCGCATCGAGGACGTTGAAGAGATCCACGACGAGAGATGCGACGGAGCCTCCGACCCGGAAGAGGCCTGAAGAGAGCTGGAGGTCTATCGCGTGAATCGAGGGGCCGCGGCACCCGTTCCGCCGTGCAACCTGGCCCACGTCCTGACTGAGGCAGGAGGCATTTTCGCCGGACAGCGCACCCAGGTTCTGGGGGACGAAGGCGGGATCGTTGTGAGCGGAGCCGTCGCCATTCGCATCCACACCCCAAGCGAATCCGGGCGTAAAGGGCCGGCCCGATCGGAAGCGGTAAGTACTCGCCAGGGTGGTGCCTTCGAGGAATTCGAATCGGACTCTCATTCCGGCCACGATGCGATGCGGCACGTCGAAGTCGGAGGTCCCCTCTTCCCACGCGTCGGCCGAAAAAGAAGGCACCTCGGGCACGAGTTGGGCCTCGGGTATTCCGAGGGCGGCACCAACGAGATTGTCCTCCGTCTTCGAAAAAGTATAGCTGGCAAAAAGGTCGAGCGCTGCGCTCGCGGCATGTTCGACTGCCACGGTCATCCCGCGGTACTCGGAGACGCCATCGGGATTGAGTGCCCACACCTGACCGAAGTTGTCGAATCGGCGATTGGACTGAGGGTCGGCGGCAACGACTGAACCGGCTTGCTCGAGCAACCCGTATGTCGGCCGTCCGTCGGAAAGGGTCCCCGAGGGCGCGGACGCTAGATTCAGGTCATCGCGGCGGAGGAGGAATTCGGTCCGTCGGAAGGTTCCGGTCAGATGAAGCACCATCCCGGCGCCGATGCGTTGAGAGAGCCCGAAGGTTCCTCGTGCGGTCCGCGGCGCCTGGAGATCGGGACCAAAGATGGCGACTGTCGGCCGGAAGCCAGCGGCCGCGCCGGATCCGGCGGGGAGCGACGGCCAACTCGCGCCCAGCGAGCCGACGAGCCTACGATGGGTAACCGAGCCCGCGAGCGTCATCACCTCATTCAACGCGGCCGGATCGACCCGGCCGAACTGCGCCCCCAATGTGCCCTCCAGAACCGTCCTTCCGTTCCCTGCGGGATCCCACGACACGCTGAGTCGAGGACTGATCTTTCCATTCGTTTCCGCCAAGAGACGGTTGTTGATGCCGGTGAGAGAATCCAACAGGATGTTCAGCGGAACGTCGTCCGTGGGAAGAAGCTCGCGGTCATAACGCGCTCCGGCCGTGACGTGGATTCCGATCGCCGGCTCCCAACGGTACTGTGCGAATATCCCGAATTCGGGTACGGAAAACGACGTCGTAGGGGCTGGGCTCCCCGCCTGCAGGAGCGCGCCTTCGCCCGTGGCGACTGACTCCGGATCCGAGAATAGGTAGGACCCGCCCGATCCGTACACGTGGGCGAATTCGTGCGACGCGAAGGTGGCGTTGAGTCCGCCCTTGACCCAATGCGGCCCGTCGCGGTAGTGGCCGGTCGCCGTTCCGACCACCGAGGTGCGCGTCACCATCCCGGAAAGTCCGGGCGCAGCGCCCATGGGCACCCCACTCTCAAGGAATCGGGTGGCCGGAATCGGCGATGCCTCTGTTCCGCCTTCGGGACCACTCCACTCGCGGGTGCTCCTCTCGAGCCCGGCCCGCGCCTCGACCGTGACGAGCGGGTGTGCTTCCACGAGGACGGAGGCTGCAAGGGAGAGGTCGGTTCCGTCGAAGGCCTGGGTGGATCCGTACGCGAGGTCGGACCCAAAAAAGGGGCTACCCGTTTCTTTCACGGTGGAGAAGGAGCCACGGATCGCGACATCGGCGGCGCTCCCCGTCCTCCAGTCCACCCGCGCCAAGGCACTCAGGGCAGTTAAGTCCCCGGTCCACGGCGCCGTGAGGTCGGTCGACTCGACCCCCTCCTGGGGCGGGCGTGCCTGCACGAGCCTCGTCGCGAAATCCTCCGAGAGGGGAGAGGGCCTCGGCATCGCAGTGCTCTCACCCTCGACGGCGATGAAGAGGCGGGTACCCGAATCGTCGAGTGGGAGATGGAGACTTCCTTCGCCCCAAAACGACGTCGCACCCGGCTTATCCAAATCCGAAAAGGCGTCCGACTGCCAAAGAGCGTCAGTCGATCCTCCCGCGAACGCCTCCAGGGTCTTCACCCCCGATGCGGGACGGGACGCCGCCGCCACGAAGCCACCGGCCGCGCCCGTCCACTCGACATCGGTGCGCCGATGGAGATCTACGTAAGCGAGCCCCGACCTAGGGAAGAGCGGGAGGTTACCGGCGCCGGCCTGAAGCGGGTGGCGCGCGGGAGTGAACGGAAGGCCGTCGAGGACGATCACCGAAAGGCTTCCGGGAAGTCCCTCGGACCCCAACGCCTCATCCATCCCGATCCCGAGGTTCGCGATGCGCGCGAGCCCCTGACGCGGATCGGGAAACGCCTGGAGCTCGCTCTGAGAGATCCATCGTCCCGACCCCCCGCCGAATCGTGAAGGGCCGACGCTGGCGGCAAAGACGGTGTCGATCGCCTGAGGTACGGTGGCGGTTGCCGTGAGCGTCACGTTCACCCCGACCAGTTGGCCGGCCCGCAATGTGACTCCGCGAACGAGGCTGGGGATGTACCCCCTTGCCTCGAAGAGAACGTCGTAGGCGCCCGCGTCGAGCATCGAGATCTGGAAGGCCCCCAAACGGCTGGACTCGACAAAGAGGGCGGCGTCCGAGTTCGCAGGCATGACGCTGATCCCGACCGAGGGGACTCCGCTCCCGAACTGGTCGCGCACGACTCCCGCGATCTCTCCGCGCACGATGCTCTGGGCCGCGATTGGCCGCGTTCCTCCGGGATGGAAAGCCAGCACGAGCCAGGCGGACGCGAAAAGCGCCATCTTGGCTCTGGTCCGGGGCGTCGAGAGGGAGAGGTAGGGCATCGGTCCGGGATTACGTGGTCGGCGGAAGAGTCGTGACTCGTTCAACGTTAGAGGCATTTTCATTCCCGGACCAGCCTGGTCACAAGATTCATACCAGGCGGCCGGACCGGCGATCAACCATATGATCGCGGCTCGTGGCCTCCCGGGGACCCGTTGCGTCGCCCCACCACCTCGTTGCAGGCAGGGCACGGAGACCGCGCCCTGAGGCGAGTCCCACTCCGGCCGCCAGGTAGTGGGCGGCGGGCGTGGCCAGCAAGGGTGTGAAGAGGGGCAGGAGTGCGAGGGTGGCCAAGAGCCCGCCGCTCGCCGCCAGGGCACGCCAGGGGGACGGCGCGGCCCAAGACACGGCGAGCAGGATGAAGGCGACCCACAGAAGGTCGCCTGCCGCCTCGACCGAGCGGGGCAGTCGCCCTGGCGATAGGATCAGTCCCCATCCCCGCGCGGCCGGAAAACCGCCTACGACGGGCTCCCCGCCCTCGACCGAGGCTCGCGGGGTTCCGCTCCCGCTCCGATCGACCACGAGCTTGATCGTATCGCCAGAAAGGAGACCGGTGAATGCTCCGGAAAATCGGACAGTGGGCCGATCCAGGCGCAGCCGATCGGCGACGAGGTACTCGGCGACTAGGAGGTCTTCGCCGTCCACCGATACCCTCAGCGCTTCCAGGCGGCGCGCCGTGGGAATCCGAAAGAGAGGGGCCGGGGAGTGCGGCGGAAGGTATTCGAATTGGAGGGCGAGCGGCCTTCCCGCCTCCAGAAGGGCTCGAACCCTCGCAGAGTCTTCCGCCCGTCTCGCAGGGAGGGGAACACCATCCAGCTCTGCCGAGAGAAGGCTCCCCGCGTAGGCCTCGGCGCCCCGGATCCTGGGAGTCCAGTTGCCGAAGAGCTCGCCGTCCGGAACGGTGGGAACGAACAGGAACCCGGGCGCCGTGAAGGCCAGCAAGCCGAGCGCACCAATCCCCAAGAAGGCGACATTCCGTTGGAGAGCCTCGGGCGGTGAGGCGAGGGCCCCGGCGAGGAACCCTCCCGCAGCGGTCCCGAAGCCGTTCGCCAGAAGGTCGGAGAGTGCGGGAAAACGCCCCGGAATCCAGAACTGGGTCACCTCGATGCCAAGTGAGAGCAAGACTCCGAGGGTGATCGTGAGTCCGAGGGATCCTGTGCTTCGCCGCACGGCAATGCCGAGCGGGAGGTACAACATCGCGTTCCGGATGAAATCGGCCGACGCCCGGTCCGCGCAGAGGAGGCAGAGAGAGATTCCCACCGGGACAGTCTGGCCCGTAGGAACCAAGCAGAGAAGTAAGATGAGGGCGGTCCAGAGGACTGCGCCTGGGCCGGCCCAACGAGAGGCCGCCCTACCGGCCATTCACCGCGGCCTGGTGAATGCGGCTCAATGAGTCCACGAAGAGGGCCCACCCGAGGTGTTTGGCGGCGTATTCGCGGGCGCCTTTCCGCAGGCGCTCACCGACGTTCGGGTCCTGGAGAACATGCGCGATTGCCTCGCTCAGATCCGGGGCCGTCGGGGGAGCGAGCAGGGCCATACTCTCGTCCAGAACCGTTCGATGAGTCGGAATGTCGGTGGCGACGATCGGGCGATCGGCGGCGAGATAGTCGAAAATCTTGAGGGGCACGTTGTCCCCAGAGATTCGGGGGGACACGAGAATGTCGGCCATGGTGAAGTACGCGTGCATCCGGGAACGCGGCTGGCGATCCACGATTCGGATCTGGTCCTCGACCCCCAAACCTCGGGCGATCGCTAAGGCGCCCCCGGCTTGACCGGCCTCACAACCCACGAGGACGAACACGGCATTCGGCGCACTTTCCCGAAGCAGCGCGGCGGCTTCGAGGAAGAGGTCGATTCCCTGGTACTCGGAGAAGGTTCCCGAGTAGAGGACGACGGGGGCTTCGGCCGGGATTTTCAAGGATTCCCGCAGGGAGACCTGGCCCGATTTCGAGCCGTCACCGAGGGTCCCCGAAAAGTGCCACTCGAAGAGCCGCGCCTCGGGACACACCGCGCGGACCTGATCCGCGAGGCCTTTGCTGGTGACGACGACGTCGGCATTCCGGAACAGCCACTCCTCGCACCGGCGAGCGGCCCGTCGCAGAGGCCCCCGCTTCATGCCGGGAAGTCGGACGAGCCCGTCGGTCAGGCGGGAATGCATGTCGTACAGGACTGGAATCCTGGCGCGCCTGGCCAGGAAGACTGCGGGGAACGCGGTTTCCTCGAGGGCATGCACGAGTTGGTACGCCTGCGAGCGTAGCCGCCGACGCATCTCGAGGACCAAAGTCAGGTCGAGTAGGACCTTACGGATTGAGAAGCCTACCGGAACTTGCCGAATGCGGAGAGGATTCGCCGCCCTGAAAAATCGAAGCCGCTCGCCCGGAAAATCTTCTCCCACGGGGAACGTCACCACATCCACGTGGTGCCCGAGGTCGAGGTGCCCGCGAACGACCTCCCGGATGGCGATGGGACTGCCCCGGTCGGAGTAAAAGGGCTGGGGCACCACGATAAGCACTCGATCCCCCGAGGACGGCTCCGCGTTCGGCGGATCGTGGCCCCGGACCGTGTTCGCCGGAAGGTTCGCTTCCGGTGATCGCATCGGCGTGGCCTCCTTATAGCGGACGATCAGGGGAGAGGGTCTCCCCTCTCCCCTGTTCCGCAATGGATGCGGCGTAAGTGTGCCTTGACTCCCTACCAGCAACAACGGTGCCGCCGACAGCGCCGACGCGCGAGGCCAAGTGGGATTTCCCCTCGCCACACCTATCCGCATGGCGCATCGCCGATCCTGTCTCCCGCTGCCGGCGACGAAAGTAACTCGAATTCGGCGTGCCGTTTCCCCCGGATCGCGGTTCCGGGCGCGCCATTCATCCCCTGAGCCGGGATTTGTAGGGCTCCCAGCCCTTCGAAACTGTGGAATCCGCCGATGGTCCCCGAACGGTTCTCCCGCGTTCCGAGCTGCATGTCGCCCACTTCCCACAACTATGGCGACGGCGCGGCGGACGCCACGATGGATTTAATGCTGAGTCAGAGCCTCGGGCCATCCTCATCCAGGGCGCGGACCAGGGAAGCCGTCGCCCGTCGTCCGGCGATCAAGGAACCAAAGCACCGGGAAGTGGCGTTTGCGAGCGTGGTACGGTGCATGCTCCTCGTGGGATCCGGAGGGGTGATCGAGAGACCAAAGCGATGCCCCATCATAATGGGTGTCAGACCTTGCGGCACGACCGAAGGAGGATGGAGGATGAAAGTCCCCGTCAAGCATGTCGAGAAGCCGTGGGGACGCGAGACGATCTGGGCGGAATGTGGGTCTTACGCCGGGAAGACCCTCTTCGTGAAGGCCGGGGAGTCGCTCTCGCTTCAATACCACCGTGAGAAGGAGGAAACGCTCCACCTCATCTCTGGACGGGTCAGATTCTGGATCGGGACATCGGCAGGCGCGATGAGAGACCTGGATCTCATCCCCGGGGAGAGCGTCCATCTCGTTCCGGGGACCTTGCACCGGATCGAAGCGCTGGCGGATTCGGTCCTTCTGGAGGTGTCCACTCCTCACCTACACGATGTCGTTCGCCTCGAAGACCGGTACGGCCGGATCCCTTCGGGCGAGACATGAGCGGCTCCTTCGGGATGCCTTCGCGTTCACCTGTGCCGGTTACCCACTGCGCCGGCGTAGGCGCAGCCGCGCGATCAGCGCCCAAAAGAGCTCCATGTCCTTTTGGTCCCATGCGCGGAAAAGAAAGAGTCCCGCCGCATACGCCGGCACGGCCGCCGAAAGTGCGACGAAGGGGAGATCATCGAGCCACCACATCAGCATCAGGGGCGCCACAATCGCCGGAAGGAGCGAGCGGAGCTGCCGGAAGAGATGTCCCGGAAATCCTGAGCGCGCCAGGGCGCGAAGCATGCCGACCATGAGAAGGGCTTCGGTCGCCACCGTGGACGCGGCGGCCCCAAGGATTCCGTAAGGCGGAATCAAGATCGCATTCAGCACGACGTTCAGAATGAGCCCCGCCGCGAAGATGCGGACCGCCGCCCCACGAAGGTCCACGTTGTCGAGGATTTCCGTCGCGAGACTTCGCAGGAAGAGGAAGACGACCGACAGGGAAAGGATGGTGAGGGCCGGCGCCGCCGAAAGGTATTCCTCCCCGAAGACGATCCCCACGATGGATCGCGAGAGGACGCCGAGAATGGAGGCCAGGAGGAGCCCGATAATGAGAAGATACTTTAATCCACGCTGGTAAAGTCTTGATACTACGTCTGTTCTACCGGCAGCAAAATTCGCGGACAGGGTTGGTCCGAAGCCGCCATTTACGGCTTGGGGAAGCATGAGGACCCCGTCCATGATGGTGTAAATCGACGCGTACCAACCCACCTCCCGGGCGGGACGCATCCCCCCGAGGAAGAGCATATCCACGCGAAAGGTGACGAGCCCGATTCCGCGCCGAAGCGCGATCGGGGTTCCCGCCGCGAACAATTCCAGAATCTCGCGGACGGCGAACCGTGCCCGAATCCGTCCGACGCGGCGCCGAAAGAGGATGGCCGTCGCGATCGCGCCGAGGATCCGGCCCCCGGCGAAGCCGGCTGCGAGATGCACCGGATCGGGAGACACGAAGAGGATCGCCAGAGTCAGGGCCACGATGGATCCCCGCTCCCCGAAGGCGGTGACCGTCTCCAGTGGGTACTCCCCATGCACCCTGAACAGTAGGCGGAGCGCGTTCCCGAACTCTCGGGCGAGGAGATCCACCGCCAGCAGGATCGCGATCCAGGCGACGACCGTTTCTCCCGAAACGAGGAAGGCCACGCCCGCGACGAGAGGAAAGTAGAGGAGGGCCAGCGGGATGGTGAGCCCGAGGTGCGTTGCGAGGATGCTCTCGGTCCGCTCGGGGTCCCGCGCCGCCATGATGGACGAGTACCGGTTCGATCCCCAGGCCGGGAGCATCAGGAGGATTGTGGCGATGCTCAGCCCGAGGGAAAAGTCTCCGAACCCGTCACCTCCGAGGATTCGGGCCGCCAGGATGTAGGTGGCAAAGAGGAGCGCCACACTCCCCTGGCCGAGGGTCACGTAGAGGGAATTACGAAAGAGCCGCTTTGCCCCTGGTTCGTGCAAGTTCGAACGCGGCTGCGCGGTCAAGTGGGTGCGCCGTTCGGGCTGGAATCGGGCGCCGGGGGCGCAATGGCGGAGCGGAAGTGCGGGGTGCCGCGCATTCGAACGAGAGCCTCACCGGTGCAAGGGGTCGGTCCGAGGCGGGATGCCTTCCGGGCCGCGGATAGGAATCTTGTGGCGCGGCCCGTCGCGGAAAAGCGGCACGGGCGTCGCCCACCTCCCCCGCGGTCCCGGGAGTTGCATGGGGAGGACGGGTTGGACATGATCGGTGGATCGGGAAGACTTGGTGCAACCGCATCGCCGCGGTTGAAGGAGCGGGCGGACCCGAGCCGCGCCACACAAGCAGGAGCTGCCATCTCATGACGAAGCGCGCACCAGTCGTCGCACTTGGATTCGATGCGATGGAAGGACCTCTGGTCGAGTCGCTGGTCGCGCAGGGTCGGATGCCAAATCTCTCGGCGCTTCGGGCTCGGGGCACCCGGGCGGAGGTGCGGAGCCGCCCCAAGGGATTTCTCAGCATGGTGTGGCCGACCTTCATCACGGGCCAGACTCTTGGCGCGCATGGCTGGTATTTCAACAAGCCCTGGAGCCGGAAGGACCAGCGGCTCCGGTTCGTGGACCCGTCGTGGATACCGATCGAGCCATTTTGGAACGACGTGGAAAAGGGGTTCCGCATGGCACTCCTGGACGTCCCTTTTTCGACGTCCACCCCTACGGATCTCAACGGTGTGTTCCTCGGGGGTTGGCAGGCTCACGATGACTTCGGAACGATTTCGCATCCGCCAGGTCTCCATGCCGAGCTTCGGCGCAAGTTCGGCGCGCCCGCCATGGGCCCCGAGATCTTCGGTCCGCAGAATCGACGCACACTCGAGCGCCAGCGAAAGGAAGGCCTCGAATCGCTCCATCAGTTCGCGCGAATCGTCCGCGACTTTCTCAGCCGTGAACGATGGGACCTCCTCGTCGCGGTGTTCGGAGGATCACATCGTGCGGCGCACTACCTGTGGAGCCTCGACGAGGCCGACCTGAGCGGGACCGACGAGGCAACGCGCGCGCGACTCGCCGGCGCCCGTGATGAGATCTACGAGGCGGCCGACCGCGCGCTGGGGGAGGTTCTGGCTGCGGTGCCGCCGGATGGTCGCATCCTCGTTTTTGCGCTCCACGGCATGGAGCGAAACCCTGGCTGGCCGGAACACTTTCCGGCAATGGTCAGGCATCTTCACGCGCGGGGCCGGGGCGCCGCCCCCCGAGTGGGTCTCGTCTATCGGATAAAAAAGGCGCTTCCCTGGAATTGGGTCCGTCAAGTGACCATGCGTCTTCCCAGCTCCATCAAACACTCCCTGGTTCCTCTTTGGTCCCGGAAGATGCTGGATTGGTCCGCCACCAAATTCTTCGCTCTGCCCGTTGACCTCAACGGATACCTCCGCGTAAACCTTCGGGGACGCGACGCCGCCGGAATCGTCGATCCAGGAAAGGAATACGAGGCGCTCATCGAACAGCTCTCGAAAGAATTCCTGAGCTTTCGCGACATGCGGGACGGGGGCGCGATCGTCTCCACGGTGGAACGGGTGGACGACCTCGTGGGGAAGGACGCGCCCCGGCGGAGCGAGCTCCCTGATCTCGTGGTCCGATGGACGGACCGGGTGGCACACGGTTGCCCAGGGCTCAAATCGTGTTACGGAACCCTTGCGTTGGATCCGCTCGCCCCCCTCCCTTCCGGCCGCTCCGGGAACCACACACCGGGGGGTTGGCTCGTCGCGGCCGGGCCAGGGATCGCGCCCGACCGCACTCTCTCGACGGTCGACTCCGCCGATCTTCCCGCGACGCTCCTCGCATGGATGGGCGCCAACATTCCCGACCGCTTTGAAGGCCGGCCGATCCCGGAGCTCGCGGGATATGCGGAAGAGACGCTGTCTCAGCCGGCGGCACGGGGGGAGAGTTCTTCGTAGAGCTGAACGAGGCGCCCCGCTTGTCCGCTCCAAGTGTAATCGGGGTCGAGGGCGGCTCTCGCGGATGCGGCGAGACGCCTTCGTTCTTCAGGGCGCTCGAGGAGCTCGAGGATCACCTGTCCCAACGCCTTTCCCGAGACGGGGCGGACTCCCCGCCCGGTTTCGCCGTCGCGGGCCGGGTGGAGCGAGTCCGTGAAGGCCACCAGCGGAATCCCTGCGGCCATGTAGTTGAGATTCTTCTGGGGAACCCCTTCGCACTTCGGCCGTGGGTTTACCGCGACGTGTGCGCGGCCGAGGGCCGCCCCCAGCGATTCGATGGTGGCGCCCTCGATCTCGATCCGGTGGCGCACCCTGAGCTCTCGGGCCATCCGCTCGAAAGGTTCGAAGGAGGAGGTCGTGATGATCCGCAGGCTGGCGAGAGGGCGGCGTTCGAGAACGGTTCGGAAGCCTTCGAGCAGGTGGGGGATCCCCTGATAGGGCGCGAGATTCCCTGCGTAGACGATCGTGCCCCCGTCCGACGGCGGATTAGGCGCAGCCTGAAGGACGGGAAACGTCCCCAACTCCACCCCATTTCCGATGACCCTGACCCGCTCCGGGGGCGCCGCACGTCGCGCGACCAGGTGATCTCGGAGGGGCTCCGATACGGCGACGATGAAGTTCGCACGGGAGGGGAGGCGGCGGTCCAGGACCGCGCCGACCGCGCGGACGGCCGCTGTGGGAATCCATCGGGCGTACGTCGGAAGCTCTGTCTCGAGGACCGTGTGTGCGTCGTAGATGAGGGGGATCTTCCGATCTCTCACCAGGCTTGCGATCAGGAGCCCCTCATAGTGGTGCGCGTGGATCACATCGAAGGAGTGCTCACGGAGGAGCCGCCGGAAACGAAGCGCGAGGAGGGGGTCCAGGACCGCAAGCTTCCCCACGCTGGGACCCGGGCGCCCGACCCGGATCCCGGGGACGTCGCGGATTCGATGGATTCGGACCGCGGGGTCCATGGTCCCCTCGCTGGTGGCATAGGTGACGAGATCAACTTCGTGGCCGAGCCGAGCCACCGCCTCGGAAAGTCGGGTGACGCGAATCGGGGTTCCGCGGGGGTAAGGCACGGGACAGGCCGCGACGACGCAGATGCGGAGAGGGCGCATCAGGATCTCCGCGACCGGGCGAGGGCAAAGGTCGCCAGCCGCCAGTTGACGTGCCCAAGGCGGTCCAGCACCGCAAACGCGAGGCGCGCGAACGGTCGCCGGGCGAGCGCGGCGTTCAGCGGATGGGGCCCGGAGGTGAGAACCTCCGTGTCGCTTCGCGCGCGCGATGCGCGAAAACCTTTTCGCCGCTTCAGGAGCTCCGGCGTCCTCCTCACGAAGGTGCCCGCGGCCCACATCCAGTGACCACCCCATCCGAGAACGAGGCAGCCGAGGAACTGGCTTATCTCGAACAACAAGAAGGTGGGTGCCATCAGAAGGAACGTGCGTCCCTGATAGAGTTTTGCCATCAGCTGCCAGCGGTTCAAAATCGTCTGCCGGACCCGGATGGCAGTGTGGCCGCCGGTGGCCCGAATCGAAATGCCGGGCGTTCCTTTTCCATGTCCGCATTCCGCAGCGGATACGGTGAGCACGTCATGGCCCATGAGATTCGTGCGGAGACCAAATTCATGATCCTCGAGATACATCGGGAAGAGGGGATCGAAGAGGGGCTCCTGGCCCCACCTGCGCCGGTCGAAGAGGAAGCAACAGGCGATCATCGAGCCGACCCGCACGGGCGGACCGGCGGGACTCCCGCTTCGAGATTTCCCCGCGCCCCGCAACGTAACCAGACCCGAAAAATGGGCTTCGCCGCCTTCGTATTCGACAGTATCCGGCTCATCGTCGGAGACGATTCGCGGAAGCGCCATGACGGCCTTTGGAGCTTCGTCGAGAGCCTCGGAGAGGATCCGCACGGTATCGGACCCGAGGAAGACGTCGTTGTCGAGAAAGAGGACTCGGTCGGCCTTCAAGGCCACGAAACCGGCATTTCGCGCCCCTCCCGGACCCGCGTTCTTCGGGAGGACGATTACGCCGTCGTCGGTCAGATGTTGGCGGGCGACCTCGACGCTCGCGTCGGTGGAGGCGTCGTCCACGAGAAGAACCGTGTCGAACTGGTCACGGAGCTCCAGGATCCTGCCGAGGGTCCGCGGCAGGTACGTAGCCCCATTGTAATTCACCACACAGACCGCGGGGCGGGGAGAACGTTCGATGTCCGGGGAAGGCATGGGACCGAATATCGCCGATCGAGTCCGGGCGTACAATTTCCCGGCGGCACGATCGGCGGGGGACTCGAATGATCGCGGATGCGCGGCGGTTCGAGACCGGCACCACGCACGAATTCGACATCTGTATCGTCGGCGGCGGCGCCGCCGGGATCAGTCTCGCGCTCGGCCTCGAGGGTCGCGGAAAGCGAGTCGCGGTCCTCGAATCCGGCGGGTTCGGCTATGACGGGCCGACCCAGGAGCTGTACGAAGGCGAAGTGAGTGGAGACCCCTATCCACCGCTCCGAGACACCCGCATGGCCGGACTCGGGGGCTCCACCGCAGTCTGGGCCGGTTGGTGCCGCCCACTGGACCCACTCGACTTCGCGGCGCGCACCTGGGTTCCGGCCGGGGGCTGGCCCTTCGGCCTGGACGAACTGCTCCCGCACTACCAGGAAGCCCACGGAGTCCTGGGATTGGGACCATACGACTACGACGCGGAGCGGTGGGCGCTACGCTCTGGGCTGGCGCCCCTCCCGCTCCCGGGCGGCGAGTTTCCTGCCGCGCTATTTCAGGTGAGCCCGGTCCACTTCGGGACGACGTACCGGGAGACGCTCGAGCGTTCGCGTACGATCCATGTCCTTCTCCATGCGATCGCGCTCCGCCTGCATGTGGGCGCGAGCGGTGATGTGATCGAGTCGGCGTCAGCGGCCGCGTTGGGAGGGACACGAGTCGAGGTGAGGGCGAAGACTTTCGTGCTCGCCGCAGGAGGAATCGAGAACCCCCGCCTCCTTCTCCTCTCCGGCGATTCTCCGGAGAGGAGCCCGGGAAACGCCCGCGGGCGGGTAGGCCGATGTTTCACCGAGCATGCCTTCCTCTACCCGGGACATTTCGTCCCAGAGGGAAGGGGAGTGGAGATGGACTTCTACTTCCCCTGGAGAGGCGCGGAGATGCCTCCGAGCTCTTTTGTCCGCGGTGGGTTCGCGCTGTCGCCGGAAGTCCAGCAGAGAGAAGCCCTTCTCAACATCGCGGTGACTTTTCGGCCGGCGTACGAAGCTCACCCCGTCTTTGCTTCCGGGGGTGTCCAGGCAATGCTCGAGCTCTGGGAAAAGGCGCGAGGAAGAGGGATTCCGGGCGGAACGGTCACGCATGCCAAGAGGGTCCTGCGATCCCCGGGTGCCGCGGCGGTCGCACTCTGGCGGCGGCTCACGATTCACGGGAGACGAGCCGGCCGATGGCCCCTCAAGCTCCTCGCCGAATGCGAGTCCCGTCCGGAGAATCGGGTGGTCCTCTCCAGCCGTCGGGACGCCTTCGACCGACCCCTCCCCCGGGTCGAATGGAGGTTGGGCGACCTGGACGTGAGGAGCATGCGCCAGGCCTGTGCTCGGTTCGAGAGCTCGGTGAGGACGGCGGGGCTCGGACGGATCGAGTGGGGCATCCGGGGCGAGACCGATGCTTGGCGCGCCGCCGTCGTGCCCGCGAAGCACCACATGGGAACTACTCGAATGCACGTGGATCCGGCCCAGGGAGTCGTTGACCAAGACTGCCGCGTCCATGGCCTCCACAATCTTTACCTGACCGGAAGCTCGGTCTTTCCGACCGTGGGGTACGCGAATCCCACGCTCACCGTCGTTGCACTCGCACGCCGGCTCGCGGTCCGCCTGCGGGACCTTTCTTAGGGTAGTGACGTGGTGCGTCGAGGTAGGGCGGGCGCGCCGGGAAGACCCGCAAGATCCAGGCTCGCGCTTTCCGCATCTTCGAGGTCGAGACCCCAGTCGAGCCTGCCGAGCACCAGATCTTCCTCGAACGCGACACTCTCTTCGGAGACCGTCGAGCGCAGGTAGGCCGCGGCCCGCTCGGGTGACCCTTCACGGAGCCGCCCGAAAAGCTTGGGGGTCATACGTGCCGGAAACGCGGGCGGGTGAGCCAGGAACTCCTCGCGACGAGTTGGGGCCGGACCGAAGGCGCGGTCGAGGACTAGGCGCGCCACCCCCGGGGCAGTCGTGAATTTCACTCCCGCCACGGAATAGAGGCCGGTCGGGCCACCGTTCCTGGAGTGATCCCGGATCACCGGGCGGCGGGCAAGGACGGAAGTTCCTTCTTTCGCCGCCGGAAGAAGCCCGCGGAACTCCCGCACGACATCGGCGGGTGTGACGTCGAACGAGGGAACCGCACGTCGGATTTCCTCCAGGAACGTAGCGATCATGGAGTCTGGTGTCCGCGTGGGGGGCTCCGACCGTTCATGCCATGGCACGTGTCCCGTTCCGGCGAAGGTGAATTTTCCGTGGGGCCGGAGGAAGTAGGTTTGGGCCGAGCCATCCGGAGCATGAACACCGACCGCGAACTTGGAGGGGGGCGATCGGCGGAGGAGGACGTTGAAGGCCAGGGACGGCCGGAAAAGCGCCGCGTCCGCGGCCCCTGCGAGCTGCGCGACCCGAGGGGTCGAGGAGCCGGCGGCGTTCACTACGAGAGGGGCTCGGAATCCGAGCTCCGTGCCGTGCAGGCGGTCGAGCCCTCGCACACCGGCAATCCGGTCACCTTCGCGGAGGAGCTCGGTGGCTTCCAAGTAGTTGAGGGCGACTGCCCCTTCGAGGGCGGCCCACCGAAGCATTTCCACCAGGAGGCGGTGAGGGCTCTCCATGGAGGCATCGTACCAGAGGGCGGCGCCCTCGAGCCCTTCCGCGCGGACCGATGGAAAGAGGTCGATCGTCTCGTTGCGACCGAGGGTCCGGGAGGGGGGGAGAACGAGCTCCGGGGCGACGCCGCGATTCCGATCGGCGGAGAGAAGGTCGTTCAGAAGGAGTGCCGGAGCGACGATCACCCGCCGCCGGGGACCGTCGCCATAGAGGGGGAGGAGGCAGGGAAGGGGAGCGACGAGAGTGGGGAAAGTCCGGATCCACCATCGGCGCTCCCTCACGGACTCCCGGAATCGAATGAGATCCAGCGATTGGAGGTACCGGAGCCCCCCATGGAGGATGCGGAGCGTAGCCGCGCTCGTCTCCTCGCCAAAGTCTCCCCGCTCGAGGAGGAGAGGACGAAGGCCACGTGCGGCGCTTTCGAGCGCGAGCGAAATCCCGTAGACGCCGCCGCCAATGATGATCAGGTCGAAGCGCTCGCGCTCGGTGGCGGTCGGATCGCGGTGGATCATCCCCCGGGAGGGCGCCTCTCGAGTCGTCATCGGTGCCTCCTCGTGCCGGAGCCCCCGATGGGGATTCGGATGCGGATTTGGGCAGAGACGAAGCCGCCGAGGGAGACTCGCCTACCGACGGAAGGAGGAGTCGCGGAGAGGGCGAGGAGAGTGTCCCTGAGCATCTCCGAGGGCCGGCCGCCGCTTTCCCCACCCAGATCGAGAAACGATCCGTATGTCCCCACGCGGCGGGCCTGGGCCGGATAATCAAGGGGGTCGGTGCCGTTCAGGATCGGGATCCCGCGCTCGCGCGCGAGGTGAAAGAGCTTCGGTTGGGGGAGGCTTCGAGGCCGCTGTCCGGAGTCCCCGAGCAAAAAGTCACCGGGATGCGCTCGTCGAAGCGCCGACTCCACGATCTCGCCGCGTTTGGACCACCACTTCCCGAATCCCCAGGGGAGGATCGGGACGGCACCCGCCGCCCTCACGTTGCGCGCCACCTCCTCGAGCCGTCCTCCGTCGGGGAAAGATTTGGCCGTGCACACCGCCAGCACCTCCAGGCGCCCTTCGACCCGGATCTGCCTTCCCGCAATCAGGAGGAGCTCCGCACCTGTCGCGTTCCGGGCGACCAGCGAACCTTGCTCGTCGGTGGGCTCGAACGTCCAGCTCCCGCGTGAGTGAGTCTCGGACCCGCTGACCTGGAGTTCCGTGAAGCGCTCGACGCCGCCGGATTCGGTGAAGAGAATGGCTCCTTGCCACTTCGGGATGCCGGCTTCGCGCGCGGCGGCTTCGAAGTTCGCATGGGCGGACGAAAAGAAGTCGCCGATCCCGAACTCCGGGTGGAGGTGCACATGACTGTCCACGACAAGCGGGGTCGCCACCCGATTCAACTAATGGGGGCGGGTGAGGGACGCCGCTGGTTCGGTCGCATCACGGGATCGTCTACCCTCCGCCGCTCGTGAATTGGGCCGGGCGGCTCGAGTGCATATCATAGACGTGAGGGACTCCGTAAGGTTGGGCTAGCCATTCGCCGAAGACTCCGGCTTCCTCATGGGTATGAACCCGGTCGTAGGTGCCATTTCATAATTCGGGTCGTGTTGCGAGGCAGAGGGGGAGATGGAGCCGCAGCGCCGAAGGGGTTGGTGACAAGCTCCACCCCGTGCCCAGCCCAAGAAGAGCGCGGATTCGGTGGAGGACACTGAAGGGGTTCCCCGGGGGGCAAAAATAAGGGCTCGGGAGCCACCATCAAGATCTTCAGCGGTGCGCCCATGCGGTCATTCAATCGCGGTTCGGGAATTCTCTCGAAGGGGGCGGCCATAGGGCCCTTCCCGCATCGGAAGGGCTCGGGCACGCGCCTTGCAACCTGTACGCGCCGATCCTTGGAAACGCCGGATGGCCCGCCCCCGAAGATAAGTGCTAGTGCGCACCGCCACGAGAGGAATTGAATGCAACATCACTTCACCGTAGACGTCGAGGAGTACTTTCACTCGACCGCACTCGAGCCCTGGGTTCCGCGGTCCATGTGGCCCGACCTCCCGCGGCGCTCCGCCCCAGTGGTGCGGCGGCTCCTCGAGTTGTTGGACGAAAACGGCGCACGTGGGACCTTCTTCATCCTCGGGTGGCTTGCGGAGAGGGAGTCGGAGATGGTGAAGGAAATCGCCGCCGGCGGGCACGAGATCGCTTCGCACGGATGGAACCACCTCGTCACGACGGGCCTCACCCCCGAGGCCTTCCGGGAGGAAGCTCGGAGAACCAAGGGTATCCTGGAGAATCTGACGGCATCCGCGGTGATCGGGTACCGGGCCCCGAGCTTTTCCATCGTTCCAGGTTGCGAATGGGCTCTGGACGTCCTGCTGGAGGAGGGGTACCGATACGATTCCAGCCTCTTCCCGGTCCGCGTGCATCCGTCCTACGGCTATCCGTGTGACCCGGACCCCCATAGGATGGAACGACTTTCCGGGACCCTGGTGGAGGTACCGCCGGCAACCCTCCGGGTCCTCGGTGCAAACCTTCCCGCGGGGGGCGGCGCCTACTTCCGGTTCTTCCCTTATGGAGTCCTGAAGGCGGCGCTGAAAAGTGCAGAGTCGAGGGGAGCCTCGGGGACCTTCTACATCCATCCCTGGGAGTTGGACGATGGGCTCCCCCGGCACGGGATCCCGTGGCGCCAGAGGCTTCGGACTCGCGGGCGTTCCGCTGACCTCTGGTCCAGGGTTCAGCGCCTCCTCCGGGACTACAAATTCAAGCGAGTCGCCGAGACGGTGGATGCGCTCCTTCACGATGGGACGCGGCCACCCGCACCGTCCTCACCGAGCGCCCAAGAGGCATGAGCTCCGTCCCCGAACTCTCCGTCGTGATCCCGGTCCTCAACGAGGAGGAAAACGTCCTCCCGCTGATCGATCGCGTAAGAGCGGCGCTCGGGGTGGCGACTGAGTGGGAGCTGGTGCTGGTGAACGACGGGAGCACCGACCGGACCGCCGAGCTCGTCGCTAATTCGGCCGCGGAGGATCCCCGAATCCGGCTCGTGACGCTCGCGCGCCGCTACGGGCAGTCCACCGCCATGCAGGCGGGCTTCGATCACGCACGCGGCCGGATCTTGGTCACGATGGACGGCGATCTCCAGAACGATCCGCTCGATATCCCGGTCCTCGTGGCGGAGCTCGAGAAGGGGTGGGATCTCGTCGCGGGATACCGGGAACGGCGTCAGGATCTCCTCGTTCGCAGAAAGATCCCCTCCTGGATCGCGAACCGAATCATCGCCGGGATCACAGGTGTGAAAATCCGCGACAACGGATGCTCGCTCAAGGCGTACAGGCGGGAGTTGTTGGAGCGCGTACACCTCTATTCGGACATGCATCGCTTCATCCCGGCTCTCGCGGCAGGGATGGCCGGTGCCCGGATCTCCGAGATGCCGGTTCGCCACCACCCCCGAATCGCGGGCGAAAGCAAGTACGGCCTCTCGCGGGTGGGAAAAGTTCTCGTGGACCTGCTCACCGTAAAGATGATTCGCTCCTTTCGCATGAATCCCGCCCGCCTGTTCGGAGGCGGAGCCCTCGCGGCCGCCCTGATCGGTGTCGTGACCGCTGGGCTCGCCCTTCGAGCGTACGGCGCGTTCGATGCCGAGATCGCGGGATCCGTCATTTTCGCCGGGGTGACGCTACTCTGGTTTTCTCTGGGCGTCTTCCTTTTCATGCTGGGATTGGTGGCGCAGGTGGCGGTGAGCACGAAGCAGAGAGCCGGGCGGGATCCGGGCCCCCTTCTACACGAGGTCCACACATGACCCCCACCCTTCGACCGGTGTTCGAAGTCGAGACCGCGTCCGCGTCGCACCCCGGAGCCGCCGACCGACCCCGCGTCTCCGTGGTGGTCGCCGTAACCGAACGGCCTTCGTCCCTCGACTGGCTCTATCGAGAATACTCTCCTCCGATACGTGCCCTGGGCGAACCCTTCGAATTCGTTTTCGTGGTGGATCGTTGGGGTACCGAGCTCGCCCAATCGCTGGCGGAGCTTCGTCAGGAAGGGGAGCCGATTCGGGTATTCGAGGCAGGACACGGCGTGGGAGAGTCGGGGATGTTGGAGGCCGTGCGCACCCATCTGCGCGGAGATGTCGTGGTGACCCTCCCCGCCTATCCGCGGGTTCGTGCCGAGGGGCTCGCCGCTCTCGTTCGAAAGGTCGATGAGGGGGTGGATCTGGCGACGGCGAAGCGAACCGCGATCGGAGGGTCATTCCTCGGTCGGCTGCAGCGCGGGGCCTTTCACCTGCTCCTCCGATGGGGGATCGGTGGCTCCTTCGAAGATGTGGCTTCCGGCGTGCGCGCCATGCGGCGGGAGGTTCTCGACGAGGTTCCCGTTTATGGCGACCTCGTTCGATTTCTCCCGGTGCTCGCGCAGCGGGAGGGATTCCGAGTGGAGGAGGTCCCCGTTCCCCAACACCCGGAAGACTCGCGACCCCGCGTTTATTCTCCCGGGATTTACGTGCGACGCATCATTGATCTCCTCGGACTCTTTTTCATGGTCCGCTTCACCCGGAAGCCGTTGCGTTTTTTTGGTCTCGTCGGGACGCTCCTTTCCGGGATCGGCACGCTCATCCTGATCGTCCTTCTCCTCCAACGAATCGGTGGTCAGGCGATCGCCGACCGTCCGCTCCTTCTCCTGGGCGTCCTCTTCTTCGTGACGGGGGTCCAGGCGATTGCCATGGGGCTGATCGGTGAGATCATCGTCCATCTCAGCGCCGGCCAGGGACGACGGGAATATCGCGTGGAGGAATCCGTGCGGGAGAAAATCTGAGGGCGAGGGGGAGGGCCTCGGACCTGTCACCCCGCGGGAGGTCCATCCGATGACGGGGAGTGAGGGGAAGGGACTGTCGGGGCGGACACTGACCGTCCGGGAATTCGACGGGGAGGCGGCCCACTGGGACGACTACGTTCGCCGCGCTCCGGCGGCCAGTTTCTGTCATTTGGCCGGGTGGAGGGAAGTTATTCGGGACGTGCTCGGTCACGAGCACGCCTACCTCGTCGCATCGCAGGAGAGTGGCGAGTGGGAGGGAATTCTCCCCCTCTTCCACGTGCAGAGCGCACTCTTCGGAAACTACCTCCTTTCCATGCCCTTCCTGAACTATGGAGGTGCCGTCGGCACCGATGAGGCACGGCGGGTCCTTGGGGAGCGCGCGGTGGAGATCGCCCGCTCCACGGGGGTGAAGCTCCTCGAGTTGCGGAACCGTGCAACCCCTTCGGCACCCCCGCTCAAGCGATTCGACCGGAAGATCACGGTCGTGCTCGACCTTCCGGAGGATCCGGCGGAGCTCTGGGAGAAGGGGATTCGATCGAAGGTGCGGAGTCAGATTCGCCGTCCGCAGAAGGAGGGAATGACCGCTCGATTCGGCCCGGGCGAGAGAGCGCCCTTTTATCGGATATTCGCCGAGAACATGCGAGACCTCGGCACGCCGGTCCTTCCCGCCCGTTTCTTCGAAAGGGTGGCGGACATCTTTCCCGGCATCGTGGAATTCGGCTGCGTGTACAAGGGCGCCACCGCGGTCGCCGCGGGATGCGGCTTCGCCTGGCAAGGGGAATTCGAGATCACCTGGGCCTCTTCCATTCGGAAGTACAACGCGATGGCGCCCAACATGCTGCTCTATTGGACTTTCATGGAAGAGATGATCGGCCGTGGAAACCGCGCGTTCAATTTCGGGCGATGTACGCCAGGAGGGGGGACACATCGGTTCAAGAGCCAGTGGGGCGGGCGAGATGAGCCGCTCCCCTGGGGGCAGTGGTCCCCGACCGAGGTGTCCGAGACACCGAATCCGGATCGCCCCCTATTCCAGCTCGCGACGCGAGTCTGGAGCCGGCTGCCCCTGGCGATCGCCAACCGCATCGGTCCCCTTCTCGCGCGTCGGCTTCCGTGACGAAGACCCCCCGCGACTGGAGGGGTCCACCGCGCGGCGGCCGGGCTCACCGGCCGTGACCCTCCCGATTCCGCCCGCGCATTCGCCGGTCCGGGGCAGTGAGATCATCGGGGCCGCGCTCGCTGTAGCATCCGCCTCCCGGAAGGAAGCTGAAGGGGCGCTCGAGAGGGCGCTGGCCCTTCGGTTCCACGCAATGGAAGTGGCAACCTGCGGAAGCGGGACTCAGGCGCTTCAACTCGCCCTGACCATCGCCGCGTCCGCCCGCCCACGCGGTTCGAATCCCGCCGTGGCGCTCCCGGCCTACGCCTGCTTCGATCTGGCGAGCGCGGCGATCGGAAGCGATTCCCCGGTCATCTTTTACGACCTCGATCCCGTGACGCTTGGTCCGGACCTCGCGAGTGTCGAAGCGGCCCTCGCTCGCGGAGCAGGGGTCCTCGTGGCGGCGCCCCTCTTCGGCCTTCCCGTCGCATGGGAGCCCCTGGAGATCTTGGCGCACGAGCACGGAGTCGTGCTCGTCGAGGACGCGGCGCAGGGAGGAGGCGGGAGCTGGGCAGGCCGTCTGATCGGTGAGCTAGGTGCGCTCAGCGTCCTCAGCTTCGGCCGGGGGAAGGGATGGACCGGAGGGGGAGGAGGCGCGCTCCTCGCTCGCGGGGAGATGGCAGGTCGGCTTCGCCACGCGAAGGGCGCGCGGGGTGCCGTGTCGGGGTGGGGTGGACGCGCGGCTGTAACAACGACCGCTCAGTGGATCCTCGGGCGTCCGGGGCTCTATGCGATCCCAGCGGCGATTCCCGGCCTCGCGCTGGGCGAAACGATGTATCACCCGCCGGTTCCAGTGAGGAAGATGACGAAGTTCTCCCTCCAGCTGGCCCGCCGCACGGCCGAATCATCCGCCACCGAGGCGGCCTCGCGCCGGGCCTGCGCGTTCGACCTGGAGGCCAGAATCGCGGAGGTGCCGGGGGTGTCTCGGGTCCGGCCCGCTTCGGGAGGGGAGCCCGGGTATCTGAGGCTTCCCGTTCTCGTCGAGGGGGGGAGCAGGGCCTTGCGAGACCCCGGGACGGCTCGCGCGCTCGGAATCATGCCTGGGTATCCCTTAGCGCTCCCGGAACTTCCCGCCCTGAAGGGCTGCATCCTCGAACCGACTTCCGAGATGCCGGTGGCCCGGCGACTGGCGGCGGAGCTTCTGACCCTGCCCACGCATCGCTTCGTCACGCCCAAGATCGCGGAGCGAATCGCGTCAGCCCTCGGGGGACGAAAGGGCGACCCACCCGCCCACGGCTTCGAGAGGCCCTCCTAGCGTAGTGCAGTGGAGCAGAAGTCCTGTCGCATTCGAGCGCCGCTGCATCCGCTCTGGCTGTGTTGCACCTCGCTCGCAATAGCCCGGCCATTCCTCGTCGGCGCGCCTTGCCAGAACGGCGCATCAGCGCTCTCGGTGCTGAACAGGACTTCTGCTCCACGACACTAGGATCCGAGGAGGCGGAAGGAATCCCGGAGCCAACCCGCGGCTTCCCGAAAGGCCGGCGCCGGGTCGTTGATCCGGAAGACTTCGTCTCGAATCGGTGGAAAAAAGCCCCTGAGAAAGGCGAGCGAAGCGCCAATCCGCCCCGGGGCGCCGGGAGGGAGCCCGAGCCTTTCGCGCGTCCGCATCAGGCGGGCCAGGAGGTGATCCAGGTCGCCGAGCATCCATCGGGTCCGCACCCCAATCCGATAGTCGAGCGATGCCGCCACAGCCTCTCCCGAGGCACATCGCACGAGCAGGGTCGGAAAGTCGACTCCGGCGTCGATGGCGAGCTGGAGCGATCCCCATAGCCGCCCATTGATCTCCATGAGATGGTATTCTCCGGAGTCGCGGTCCAGCTTGTATTCGACCATCGCGACACCCTCCCAGCCGAACGAGCGGAGCAGTTCCGCCGAGGCCGAGAAGAGGGGCTCTGTTACACGCACGCTTTCCCTGAGGACGCTCACGCCTCCGGAAGGCGGCTTCTCCCGAAGGCGACGATGTGCGAGGCGCGCCAGCACTTCGCCCTTGTGCATGAGAAGAAAGACGCCGACCCCGGGGCCCACGACGCGTCGCTGCACGAGGATGGGAAAGGTGGCCGAGGAGAGTTGGGGAGCGAGCTCGCGGAGCTCGGCCGGGCTCCGAACGTACGAGACCGTGGTCCTGAGCCGCCCCGAGGACCCCTCGACGACGGACCGGGTGGGCTTGAGGACCAGAGGGAAGGACATTCCCGCCCTTTCGGCGAGCGCAGAAAGCCCTTCCGCGTCTTCGGCCACCTCGATCGTAGGGGTGGCGACCCCGATCTCCCGCGCGCGCTCGGCGACCCTCGCCTTGTCGGAGACGGCGTCGAAGAGCGGTGCGGCGGGGAAGGGGATCGTCGTGGGCCCGAACCGCTCTCTGGCGGGGAGGACGGCCCGGAGCGAAGCCTCCGAAATCGGTAAGAGGATGGTCGCCCCGGAGCTCTCCAGGGATGCCGCGAGCCCCGCCAGGAAGGCGTCCGGGTCCTCAAGAGGATCGGGGACCCGAAAGTCGCCCGCCGAGAAGCGGGAGGCGCCGGCGAGTGACCGGCCAGTGGGGGATGCCACGAAGACCCGGAACCCGGCGCTTCCCAGGGCCCGAGTCGTGGCGAGCGCGGCTCGCTCGTTTCCGTCGGTCACGAGGGCGGAGTGCATCGCCCTCCGTCGGTTTGGGTCAGTCGCCAGGGTGGCCGAGCCCCGGCGAGGCGGGTGTTTCCGGGGCCGCACGGGAGTATGCGAGCTTCGCAAGTTCTCCGAGGCAGCGATCGATCCGGTCGAAGCTTGCGTCGAACACTTCCGGAGGGTGCCCCCAAGGATCCTGGATCTCGCGCCGCCTGGGAGTCTCGGGGTCTAGATCGCCGAGAAGAATCGAGGGAAGCGGTTCGCTCCCCTGCACACTTCGAAGCCGGCGTAAGTGGTCCACCTCCATGGCGACCACGATGTCGGCCCTGGAAAGGAGCGCTCGGTCCACCGTACGAGAGCGATGGGAATCCAGCGAGACCGAGCGGAGCGCCGCGGCGACGACGGCCTCTTCCGGGGAACGCCGGTCCGCGCCGAGGAAACCGGCCGAGAAGACTTCCACTGCGGCCTTCTCTCCATCGGAAAGGAAGCGCCCGAACACCTTCTCGGCATAAGGGCTCCGGCATATGTTTCCCGTGCAGAGAAAGAGGACCGAGCGAGGGTGCTGAGTTCCCCTTAAGATCCCTCGCGCCCTCCGGCGTCGGAGGGGATGCAACATCCCGTCGCGAAACGAGCGCGCCGCGCGCACCCAAGAACGAAGGAGCGAGACGGGGTGCAGCTTCAATGAAGATTCTCCACACCCTGGCCCCCGCGACGACGGGTGGGTTGGAGGAGGTCGTCATCCGCCTTGCGGGAGGACAACGCGCGCGCGGTCACGAAGTCGCCGCCGCTCTCGTTCTCGCGCCCGGCGACGCGGCCCACCCTCTCATCGTTCCCCTCCAGGAAGCGGGCGTGCAGGTCATCCCCCTGGTCGTCTCCTCGCGCGCCTACCTGCGTGAGATCCGGGGTGTCCGCGAGGCACTCGATGCACTCCGCGCCGACGTGCTCCACACGCACGGCTACCGGCCGGACGTTCTCCACGCTGGCGCGGCCCGTCCGTTGGGGATTCCCCATGTCACCACCCTCCACGGGTTCACTGGAGGAAACTGGAAGAATCGAATCTACGAGGTGCTGCAGGTGAGGGCGGTGCGGAAGGCGGACGCGGTCGTCGCGGTTTCCCGCGCGATCGAGGAAAGGCTCCGCGAGCGGCGGGTTGCCGAGGATCGCGTCCACTTCATTCCGAATGCCTGGAGCACCCGGCACGCCCTGGTTTCGCGGGAGGAGGCGCGTCGGATCCTCGGGGTGCCGCCCGAGGCCTTTCTCATCGGCTGGGTGGGCCGCCTGAGTCGGGAGAAGGGTCCGGATGTCCTCCTCGGCGCGCTCGAGAGGATTGCAGATGCACAGCTTTCCGCTTCGTTCATCGGAGACGGACCCCTTCGAGAAGTGGGGGAGGGGATCGCGAGCCGAAAGGCCGACGCGACGATTCGATTCCACGGTGCGATCCCGTCCGCGGGCAGGCTCTTCACCGCCTTCGATCTCTTCGTTCTCAGCTCCCGGACCGAGGGGACGCCGATCGCGCTTTTCGAGGCGATGGAGGCCTCGGTTCCGATCGTCGCGACGGCCGTGGGCGGGGTCCCCGATGTGGTGAGGAAGGAAGCCCTTCTCGTCTCGTCCGACGATCCGGAAGGGCTCGCCGCCGCAATCCAGACGGTCCGAAATGAACCGGAGGCCGCGAAGGTGCGCGCGGCCCGCGCCCGCCGTCGCCTCGACCTGGACTTCGCTCCCGGACCCTGGCTGGATCGGTACGAGGCCCTGTATTCTTCGCTCCTCCGGACTCATCCTGCACCCCGCTGATGTCATGACCTTACTCGGCGCGGCCGCCGTGGTCTTCGCGACGGCCTTCGTCGCCTATACCTATCTCGGGTATCCCTTGGCCCTGAAGATCCTCTCCGCATTGGGTCGAGGGAAGGGGCTCCTCCAAGCGCCTCCCGGGAGTTGGCCGGACGTGACGATCACGGTCGCGATGTACAACGAAGAGAGCCAGGCGGAAGGGCTCCTCGAGAGCCTCGCGGCGCTCGACTATCCCCCCGGCAAGCGGCAGGTCCTGATTGTGTCGGACGGCTCGACGGATCGAACCGACGAGATCGTGAGCCGGTACCTTGACCGCGGCGTCGAGTTCCTCCGCCTTCCCGAACGAGGCGGAAAGACGGCGGCCGAGAACGCGGCCTCCGGCTGCATCCGGGCCGAGATCGTAGTGAACACGGACGCGTCCACACGGATCCTTCCGGACGCTCTCAAGCCGCTGATCGCAGCCCTTTCCGACCCGTCGGTCGGGCTCGCATCGGGGCGAGACCTGAGCGTGAGCCGCACGGACGAGCCCGCCAACCTCGGGGAATCGGGCTACGTCGGGTACGAAATGTGGATCCGCGACCTCGAAACCGAAGTGTCGGGAATCGTGGGGGCGTCCGGATGTTTCTACGCCATCCGGACCCATCTTCACAAAATCCCGGTCGCACCTCATCTGAGCCGGGACTTCGCGGCGGCACTCAAGTGTCGTGAAAACGGGTACCGCGCCGTTTCCGTCCCGCGTGCGGTCTGCCTCGTCCCTCGCACTTCGTCGCTCCGCCGGGAGTACGGGCGCAAGGTCAGGACGATGACGCGAGGGATGACCACGCTCCTGGACCGGCGGGCCCTCTTGAACCCGATCCGTCACGGAGCCTTCGCCTGGATGCTCTTCAGCCACAAAGTGTGCCGCTGGGGCGTCCCGTGGGTGGCGCTGATGGGGGCGGTGGGTGTAGCCCTCCTTGCGCCGGAATTTCCCGTACTGTGGGGGGTTCTGGCCGCGGGGGTCCTCGGGGTCGCGCTGGGAGCGGTGGGTTGGCGACTCGGGGACGGGCGGCCCCTGCCAAAACTCCTTCAGGTTCCGGCGTTCGGTCTCGCGGGCAACGTAGCGGCGATGCATGCCGCGCTACGTGCACTCGGCGGACGGAGAGACGCCGTCTGGGAGCCTACGCGAAGGGAAAAGGGGCCGGCGTCAGCCTGACCGCCTCAAACCGAGCCCTTCCGGCGGACCATGACCGGAAGCGTTCGGGCCATGATACGGAGATCTTCGGCGGGAGAGCGCTTCCGGATGTATTCCAGGTCGAGCCCCACCTTCCTCCGCACGTCGTCGAGGCACTGATCGTAGTGGTGGTTGACCTGTGCCCACCCTGTGATTCCGGGGAGAACCGCCTGCCGTTCCGCGTATCCTTCCACGTGGCTCCGAAGTTTTTGGAAGATCTCGGGCTGCTCTGGACGGGGCCCCACGATGTTCATCTCGCCGCGAATCACGTTGACGAGCTGCGGGAGCTCGTCAAGCCGGTACTTCCGCAGGATCCGCCCGACGGGCGTGATCCGGGGATCGTCCGGGCGCGCCCAGACCTGTTGATCCACCGCGCGGGTGTACATGGTTCGGAACTTGTACATCGTGAAGATCTTCCCACCCGTGTCCGACTGGCGTCGTCCGTTCTCCCACCCGGGGCCGCGGTACTCGCGCCGGTCGTGTCCGACCCGCTGCTGCCGGTAGAGCACGGGGCCTCTCGACGTGAGCTTCACAGCCATCGCGATGATCGTGATGAGCGGGATCGCCAGGACGAGCCCCACTGCGGCCACAAGCACGTTCAGCCGCCGAATGTTCCGGTCGCCCACGCTGTTCCAACGGTTGCGTGCGCGGCGATCGCGCCGAAACTCCCGCATCGCCGCGGTGGAAGCGATCGGGAGGTCGCCTTCGGGCAAGGTGGCGGACCGAATCGCGTCTTCGGGGCTGGACGAGGAGTTGGACATGGAGTTCACTTGGCCGAGTCGGACATGGATCGGCCCCCTCTGGGGCCGGTCCTCCGGTGGTGGCGCGGGACGCGTTCCTCCGGACGTCGACCCATCCATGCAAGGGCCGTTCTCAGGCCTACGCATGGACCCTAACCATCTGTAAGTCATTTATCGGCAAAACTTCCATTGATTGGTCTTCTCGTGTCGAGCCCAAAATCTGGCGTGGTGAGCCAACGTCTGATGCGATGGCGCCACAATGCGATGAATCTCTCATACAGCAGGCACCGTGGGAAGCTCCACCCGGAAGGAGAAGCGGCTCCCTTCGCCCATGGTGCTCTCGATTTTGAGCTCTGATCCGAGAGCCGCGAGTAGCCGCTTCACGATCGACAGGCCGAGTCCGCTCCCCGAAAAGAAGTAGCCGCTCCGGTGAGGGGACTTCCTGAAGGGCTGGAAGAGCCGTCCGATTTCCTCCTCACGGATTCCCCGCCCCGTGTCCTGCACCGAGAATTCCACGATGGAGCGCCCGAGCTTCTCCGCGGAGACCCGAACCCATCCGTCGTCGGTGAACTTGAGGGCGTTGGTGGTGAGATTGAGCAAGATGCGGCCAAGCGGCCCCGGGGTTCCGAGACAGCGGTCGTAATCCGGAAGTCGGAACTCGAGTGAGATTCCCTTCTCTTCCGCCATGGGCCCCACCATTTTCTGAACCGAGTCGAAGACGGACCCGATCGAAAACGGGCTCGGGTCCTCGATCACCGTGCCCTTCTGCTCGCTCGCGAGATCCATCACGTCGCTCACGACCGACACAATCCCCAACGTTGCGCTGTAGACTAACCCGAGCTGCTTCCATTGGTGGTCCGTGACCGGGCCGCTGTGCCCGGATCGAAGCACCTCGGAAAGGAAGAGGATCGAGTTGAGCGGAGATCGGAGATCGTGCGCCAACTCGACCACGAGCTCGAAGGCGTCCGGTTCCGCGAGGCGCGCGGCGAGCTCCTCGGTCCCTCCCGGCCGCAGGAGCCCGCGATACTCCTCCAACGCGGCGAGGATCTCTAGGATGGTCTGAGGAGGCCACTGCCCGCAACCCTTTTGTGTCCCGGCCCAGTCGCGAAGGAGCTCGATCCGGATCGCCTCGCAAAGGCGGTGATCGAGGAGGGGGCGCGCGGGGGGTTCCCCGATCGAAGGAAGTCCCCGTCCGGCGCGGATTCGCTCGATCTCCACCTCGATGCGCGTAAGGGCCTCCTGCACCTCCTCCTTTTGCGCCATCCAGCCCGACGATCGGTCGTCCCAGTGGGCGACGATGCCCTCGGCGATCGTCCGGAGGGGATGCGGATCGGCGTTGTCGGACGATAGGGGACCTGCGTCGCCCGAGGCACCGTGCGTATCCGGTTCACGCCGGGACGGAAGGCGAACGGCCATCCGACTCAGCCGCCGTCGGTCCTCATGAGGTCCTCCTTCCGGAGGTCGTGCTTATCCATGAGCCGGTAAAGGGTCGTCCGGTCCACTCCCGCGAAGCGCGCCGCGTCCGAGAGGTTTCCGTTGGCCCGCCGCACCACGTGGCGGAGGTAGTCCTTCTCGAAGTCGGCAAGGACGTGGTCGCGCGCCGCGTGATAACCGAGGCCGAGAGGGAACCCCCCGAGCCGAGACGGAGTGCCGTGCATCGGACCGTCGTGCTCGAGGAAGGGGAGGACGTCCGCCTCGACCCGACGGGCACCCTGAGGAAGAACGACAACCGTGTGCTCGATCACGTTGCGGAGCTCGCGCACGTTTCCGTGCCAGGGGCGCTCTTGCAGCGCCGCCATCGCGTCGTCACTGATCTCGGGCGCGGTAGCCTCCTTCGGCCGATGCGCCTTCCAGAACTTCTCCAGGTAGTGCCTCGCGAGGACGGGAATGTCCTCGGGGCGCTCGCGGAGGGGAGGGATCTCGATCGGGAAAACGCGGAGACGGTAATGAAGGTCCGCCCGAAGTTTTCCGGATCGCACCGCATCCCCAGGATCCTGATTCGTGGCCGCGATGAACCGGACGTCCACGACCGCATCCACCGAGACGCTCCCGACGCGCCGCACGACACCGTCCTGGATCACGCGGAGGAGCTTGGCCTGAATCGGGTGTGGCATTTCGTTCACTTCGTCCAGGAAGAGGGTCCCGCCATTTGCGGCCTCGAGGAGCCCTTTTTTGTCCCGGATTGCCCCGGTGAACGCGCCCTCCACGTGCCCGAACATCTCGGACTCGAGTAAGTTCTCCGGGATGGCCGCGCTGTTGATGGACACCATCTCGCGGCTGCTGCGGCGGCTATTGTGGTGGATGAACTGGGCGATCATCTCCTTCCCGGTTCCACTTTCGCCGCTGATAAAGACCGATGCATCCGTGTGCGCGACCTGGCGGGCCGACTGGATCACTCGATTAAAAGCGGCAGATACTCCGAGAAGGGTGATCTTGTCGCTGTGGCCACCGGAGCTTTCCTCCTCGGCGCGCTGCTGTTTGCTCTCGCGCCCGATCATGATGGCGTGCGCGGCCCGGCCGATGAGGATGCTCAGGTGGGTGGCGGAGAAGGGCTTGGGGATATAGCTCCACGCCCCTGCCCGGAGGGCCTGGATCGAGGACTCGACCGAGGCCTTCCCCGTCATCACGATGACGAGCGCATCGGGATTGTGCTTGAGGGCTTCCTGGAGGAGGTCCATGCCCGAGATTTCGGGCATGTACAGGTCCACGAGGACGATTTCGGGACGCGATCTGCGCAGGATCTGGAGGGCCTCGTCGGCCTTCCCCGTCACCGTGACCGGGAATCCCTCCGCGCCGAGGATCGATGCGCAACTCTCGCGGAGCGTGCGTTCGTCGTCCACGACGAGGATTCGAATCGTCTCCTTGTCCTTGGGATCCACCTCGACGGGCGAGCCCTGATCGCTCCAGGTTCCCGCTGCCGTGCGTTCCAGCATTCCTGGATTTGCGTCGCCCACCCTTACCCCTCTCGGCCGGCCGGCCTTGCGGCCGGGAATTGTGGAATTGCGGCGCCTGACGCCTAAATCTCCACCCGGCGCGCCGGCACGCAAGGCTCAAATTTGCGCGGATGCATCACCTGACGTCTTGGAACGACACTTGCAAGGGGTTGGCTCGAAGGGGTCCCGAAACCGATTCTCGGGGCCGGTCGGGGGAAAAATTGATGCGGGGCAAGGTCGGAAGGGGCCGGTGAGACCCCGGAGAGAAACCTTGCCCTGGGGAACGCAGAAGCGGTATCTCTTGTGCAACGTTGTTTCCGAGTGGGCCTCCGATTTCCCGAACTTTTGAGACGGGACCGGAGTCTGGACGAGGAGCCCGAACCCTCACTAAGGCGGACGTTTTCGACATGAGCGATCACCACCTCTCCCCCCTTTCCCGGGGATACGTCCCCTCTGAGGAATCTCGCCCGTCGGGGGCGGTGACCTCCCCTTATGCCGGTGCTCCGACGGAATTCGCCGCACCGATGGATGAGGAGGCGGGTCCGGGAATTCGGGCGTATCTCTCTGCCCTTTACCGCGGAAAGTGGGTGATTCTGACTGCCGCACTGATCGGGGCGGCCGCATGGTACGGCTATTCCACTTTCATGGCGGCGGTTCCGCAATACGCGGCCCAGGGGCGGATCTGGATCCAGGGAAGTGGACGCGGGGATCAGGGACCCATCGTCACCGACGAGCTCCTTCAGCAGAGCTCCTGGCTCGATCTCCTTCAGACCTACGCCGTTCTCGATCCGGTCGTCACGGACCAAAGGCTGTACGTGCGGGCACACGATCCTGCGGATGCAGGTCTCCTCGAAGATCTGACGCTCGACGGTCCCGTGCGGGCCGGGAGCTACCGGCTCACATCCCCCACGGGTGAGGGATGGATCCTCGTTCGCGACAACGAGACGGTCACTCGAGGTGTGAGTCCCGGAACCGTGCTGGGCACCGGAATGGGCTTCATCTGGGCCCCTCCCTCCGAAGCGTTCCGGGAAGGCCGCGACATCGCGTTCACACTCATGACCCTCAGGGACGCCGCGCGCGATCTCCGCGAAGAACTCGTGCCGACGATCGACCCGCGCGGAAGTTTCCTCACCATCGACTTCCAGGGGCCGGATCCGGAGCGAACCGCCGATGTCGTGAATGCGGTCATGGATCAGTTCGTTGCGGTGGCCGCAGACCTGAAGAGCAGCAACCTCGATGCCGAAGCGGAAGTGTTGCTGGGTCAGCTCCGTGCGACCGAGGCGGAGTTGACCGCCGCCGAGCAGGCCCTCGAAGCCCATCAGATCCAGACCGTCACATTGCCCTCTGATCGTCCCTACAGCGTGCAGGGCGGAACGGAGATGACGCGGAATCCGGCGTTCCAAGAATATTTCGACCTTACAGCCGCGGCGGACGCCGCCCGGCGTGATCGCGAACGACTGCAGGAAATTCTGACCTCGATACCGACGGGCGGACTGGAGGTCGAAGCCTTGGCGTTTGTTCCCGCCGCGGATGCCTCTCCTCAGTTGCGCCCCATGGTGGATGCCCTCCTCGATGCCCAAGTCGAGCGGGACGGGCTCCTGGACCGCTATACGATGGAGCATCCGTTGGTCCAGGAGGTCTCGACGAGGATCAATCGGCTCGAAGAGACCATGATTCCTGGCATCTTGACCGAACTTGTGCAACAGCTCGGAGCGTATGAGCAGCAGCTGGCCACAAGACGGTCTGCATCCGGCGCCAGCCTCAGCAGCATCCCACCGAGGACGATTCAGGAGGCGCAATTGGGCCGAACGGTGGCCATCACCGAGGAGCTCTATGCGGACCTTCAGACTCGGTACATGGCGGCCGAGCTCGCGCGGCGGAGCAGCATCCCCGACGTGAGCGTGCTCGACCGTGCAGTGCCGCCGAACGATCCTGTCGACGGTGCGCCGATCAGCATCGGCCTCCTGATCTTCTTTGGCGTCATTGGGCTCGCCGTGGCCGGCGTGCTCCTGTACGACCGGTTCGATTCTCGGATTCGGACGCCCGATCAGGTGATGAGCGCCTTCGGGCTTCCGGTCCTGGGTGCGATCCCCCGAATCCAGGGCGCTCGCAACGGCAGGGGAGGGAGCGGACAGATCCGAAACCTCGGGCAGATCCGGGAGGCCTTCC
Organism: Gemmatimonadota bacterium; assembly: GCA_040882465.1. NCBI lineage: Bacteria > Pseudomonadati > Gemmatimonadota > Gemmatimonadota bacterium. The sequence continues at coordinate 61,949 of JBBEBG010000001.1, read as the reverse complement.
GCCAGCTGCGGACGAGCCTCGAATATGCATACGGAACCGCCGGGCCGATGCTTCTCACCGTGTCCAGCTCGAGCATGGAAGAAGGGAAGACGCTCGTCTCGACGAACCTTGGCGTCTCCTTTGCCGAGCTGGGGCTGCGCACCGTGATCCTCGATGCCGATACCCGCCGCGGCGACGTGCATCACTTCCTGGGCGGGACGAGGACCCCTGGGCTCACCGAGTTCCTCCAGTCGTCCGCGTCCGGCGAAGAGGTCATCCAAAGCACAAGCCACCCCGGACTCGACTTCATCGGGTCGGGGGCACGCGTTCCGCACTCGCCGGAGCTCTTGTCATCGCGCCGAATGGGGGATCTGCTCGCGGCCCTTCGAAAGATGTACGACGTGATTCTTGTGGACAGTCCGCCGCTCGGGGCCGGAGCGGATCCTCTGGTTCTGGGGTCCATCACCGGCCATATGCTCTTTGTGGTCCGGAGCGGGACTACCGAGAAGGACTTCGCGATGGCGAAGCTGGAGCCCCTCGACCGTCTCCCGATCCGTGTCATGGGTGTGGTCCTGAACGACTACGTCCCCGACAAGATCGGTGCCTACCGGTACTACGGCTCCTACCTCCCCGGATACGATGTGAGTAGCGAGGCAGAGGCCGAGCCCCGCGAGGAACGGATCATTGCGGGCGTGGGGGCAGGCTCGCAGAGCTGACCGGACGGGGCCGGGAGAGGAATGCGAAGGGGGCGGGACCCACGCGGTGTGGGTCCCACCCCCTTCGCTTGCATTGGCTCCCGCTCATCGGCGCCTGCCCGAGAGTCACGACTGGCGCGCTGCGCCCGATAGCCAACCGCGCTCGAGCGGGTCGCCACGGTGTCGGTCTTGGGGAGCGCGGATCAGTTGGGCTGGAAGGGACGAATCCGAGAGAGGCCGTTTCCACTCTTGCCTCCCGCCGCCTGAGCCCCTCGCAGCGCGGAGGTAGCCCGCCGGAGAAACTCCTCGGGAATCAGGGTGTCCGGCTCCGACCCCGAGACCACGTAGAACCCGGCCTTGAGCTCGATGTCCCGCAGGTCGGCGTTTTGGGCCGATGCCCGATCCACCGCCTCCATGACGCGCTCGGCGAGCCGGAGCGCACCTTCCTGATCCGTTCCCGGAGCCATGATCACGAAGTCATTTTCCCCTACGCGTCCAACCGCGTCGGAGAGCCGCGTGGCGGAGAGAATCATGTTCCCGAGGCTCCGCGTAACGTCCGGATTGGCGGGGTGTGTCGCCGTGTCGGGCGGGAAGTCCCTCGCTTCCGGACCCAGGGCGCCCGGCCCCGAGGGGCCAAGAACGACACAGGCCAGAGGTCGCCGGCTGCGTGTCGTGTCCCCGCTCATCTCGGTCACCCGCCGAATGAGTCCCTGCACGTTGTAGAATCCGGTCAGGGGGTCCACGTAAGACATCTCGAGTGCCGCGTCCGCGTCTCTTTTGGCCGCGATGAACGGATGGAGCAGAGCGAGTAGCTCCTGAGGGTCGAGCGGGGGTTCGATGACGCTCCAGGCACCTGCCTGAAACCCCGCAAGCCGGTCGCTCCGGCGCACCGATCCCGAGCTGAAGATGAGGATCGGAGTGCTCGGCCGCACGGTGGGAAGTCGGCGCATCTGCGCGCACAAATCGATTCCCGTGATATCGGGGAGGCGAAGATCGATCAGAAGGAGATCTAGGCGCATCTTGGAGGCGAGCTCGAGTCCCTGGCGTCCGGTGTAGGCCCGAAGGACGGCGTACCCTTCGGGCTTGAGGATGCTCTCGATGGAACGCGTGGTCCACTCCTCGTCGTTGATCAGGAGGACGAGGGGGGTTCCCGCCGACTTCGAGGGGTCTTGCATCTAGGCTCCGGCTCCCGGGGGCACGTCTCCGGCGGGAGTCACTTTAGAGTGGGCGAATTGGCGCACCGGATCATCTCACCACGGTATGCAGGAAACGTGCTCATTACTCCGCCAACATTGTAAAAAGGGCTTCGCACGGCGGCTTTGGAGCCATCTGGGCCGCTTGGTGCGGGTGGCGTCTTGGGATTCGGGGCGGGTGACACCCCCGCGCGCCGTACACCGAGGTGATGCGCGGCGCCACGCCCTCGTAGGACGTACGCAACGTCCTTTTGGGGAAAATCGTCCCTCGCAAGGGGACAAGATTGGCCATCCGGTCCGAAATGTCCACATTCTAAGGAGGATGTGAAGTCGCCTGGCCGGCTTAGCGGCGCTGGCTTCTTTGTTGCTGAACATGGAAAAGTAGAGGGCGGTTCCGACCTCGGGACCGCGAGAGGCCCCTTTGGAACCTGGGGAGACGACCAACGGTAAGGTGGGACTATGATGAAATGGATGACGGCCATGGCGATCGCGAGTTTCGCGGCACTTCCCGGGGGTCTCTCGGGCCAGGCAGCGGCTTCCTGGGACCCTTCCGGCCTCCAGGCCGGACGCACCGAACTCCTCGACCTCCTCGAGCGAACCGAAGCCGTAGCGTCGTCCACGGTGTACAGCGGACGGGAAAGAGACGCGGCAAGGCGAGACGCCGCGCTGATTCAGCAGCGTCTCTCGGAGGGCGACTTCCAGATCGGGGACCAGGTCACCCTGACCGTTTTCGGAGAACCCGCACTCCAGGCCGTCACCGTCCCCGTGGAGGGTGGGCCGCGGATCACCCTTCCGCAGCTCGGCCCCATTTCGCTGCGTGGGGTCCTCCGCTCCGAGGTGATTCCCCACCTCACGCAGGAGCTCGGCCGCTTCATCACGAACCCCCAGGTACAGGCGAGTTCCCAGATTCGGCTGTCGATCCTGGGCGCCGTCGGGGCTCCGGGCTTCTATACGGCCCCGTCGGACATGCTCCTGAGCGAGTTCATCCAGCTTGCGGGCGGCCCCGGATCGAACGCGAATCTCGAGGACATTAGCATCGAACGGATGGGTCAGGAGTTCTGGACCGGGGACGAGTTGAGAGTCGTCCTCGCCCAGGGGAGAACGCTCGATCAGATGAACCTACGCGGGGGCGACCAGGTCGTCATTCCCGAGCAGACAGGGTCCGTCTGGGGTTCGGTCCTCCGGTGGGGGGTCGCCGTCGCGACGAGCGTCGCTTTCGGGTTTTCGCTCTTCTAGCGGCGCGCTCGCGCCGACTTCGTCACTTCCGGTCCGAAGTCTCGCCCCCGAATCTCGGGATGAGGAGGCGGATCTTCCCGACGGCGTCCCGCCTGCGGGTCTTCCCCTCCCGCAACTTTCGCGTCTCGAGTCGGCAGACGGCCAGACGTTGTGCGGCATCCGGGGGCCAGCGGAGCCTTCCCTCGCTTTCGATTCGAAGCCGATCGAGCTCTTCGAGCTTGTGGTCGAGCGCCGAAAGCTCTTCGGCCATCGCACCGTCGGGCGCGATCGCAAGCTGTGTCAGGGTCGTGCGGGCTTGAATTTCCAGCTCGAGCGCACGGTTGCGAAGGTCAGGGTCGTCTGGCATGCGGGGCGTCGGCAGAAATCGTCCCGCGGTGCCGACGGTCGTCGGGGCGGAGCGAACGAACTTGGGGATGATGATGGCTAAGCTTAGAGCCGCGTGCCGAGATGGGGCAAGGCGGAGCGCGGTCACCCGCGTTCTCCTGCTCGTACGGCGGGCCCGCAGGGGACTTCCGACGCCCACCCGGGGGATTGTGTTCGAGGGCAATGGCATCGTCCTGAGGTTATTTGCGATCCCCTGACCCGGAGTGCCAGGCGAAGATCTCCTCGGCCGCATGTGAGAGGAGATCGAGGTCGCGAGGCACGGCCAACTCGTAACAGGCGACCGCACGGGCGCACGCCGAGGCGAGCTCGAAGACACGAGTCTGTTCATCGCCCCCGAGGATCTCACCGTTTTTCACGCTCCCGAGGAGCGCGACTGCCGCGTCCCGCTCGGAGAGCCTTTGGCGCTTCGGCGTTTCCATGATCTTCGGATCGGCCGGACGGAGGAGGTATACCGCCGCGAGAGGCACACCTTCGCGGGCGAGGAGGCCCGTCGGCTCGGCGGCGCGCACGTTCAACTTTCCTCCGAGGCCGGGTTCACTGTACGCCGAGGAAAGGGAGACCTGTTTGGCAGAATCCACCCAGAGGCGAAAGGAACCGAAGCCCGAGACTGCCTTCGGTTCCGGAGGGCCTGACAGGGCGAGCACGTCATCCGTCACGAATTCCGCGCCGGCCGCCACGAGCGAAGCGGTCAGAGTGGACTTGCCGACCCTCTTCGGACCCGTGAGGGCGATGACACTTCCGGCGATCATGACCGCTCCCGCATGAAGGCAAAGGGTGCCTCCAAGGTGAAGGGCCAGAGGAATGACCCGTCCCTTGACATCCACGCGAGCCGCTTCCGAGGCACCGTCGGAACCCGGCCACCAGACGATTTCCTTTTCCGAAATCCGGAAGGTGCCCGTGTCGGAGAACTGAAGGAGGAAACCGGAAGCGTCGCGGAAGAGACGGACGGTCGCGCCCTTGCCCACGGTTGTTTCTCCGATGGGGGGCGCGGCGGGCATCTCGGGAAACCTTTCGGGGGGGGCCACGCGAAGCGTAAGAGGAGGGTGGGCCGCACCGGCGGGAGCGGGGGCGACTTCGGGGAAGGGGAGCTCGGAGCGAAATAGGCGGCCAAAGACCTCGTAATCGGGCACCGGGAAGCTCAGTCGGACGGGTGGGCCCCCGTCCCCTCGGGGACGGGGAGTTGGAGCTGGGCCCGGATCGGTCGCGGGGAGACCTGTCGGACCCTGGGCGGTCGTTTCACCACTTGGTCAACTCGAAAATACAGAGCCCATCTCGACCCCGGATGACTTAGGGCAAGGCTCCCTCCAGGGCGCACAAGCTCCGTGGACATCCTCAAGAGAAGGAAAGACCGGACTCCCGCACCGCCCCCAGGGGGCGCGTACGGGAGT
>JBBEBG010000001.1:0-57064 GCA_040882465.1 Gemmatimonadota bacterium | reverse complement strand
CCCCCCCCCCCCCCCCCGGGGGGGGGGCCGGGGAGTCCGGTCTTGATTCGCGCTCCACTTTAAGAGCGGTCTTCCTCTCCTGTTCCGCTTCCCTCTTCTCCACCCTCACCGCCCTGCAACGAGGGGGGGCTGCATCCCGGGAAGTTCGGATACATCCAGCACCAATTGAAATTGCGAGTCACCTCGCGAAAGGTGCCGTACCTCTGAAGCTCGGGTTTGACGTACATGAAGCATTCTCCTTGTGCTCACGCAGGTGTTGGCCCTGGGTCAAGCTAACCATCTGTTTACGCACGCGCCAGAGTTTTGGACCCAGTGAGCTTTCGGCCGGGTTGAGCGATTCACCCGCAGCCGGTGATCAGGCGCCTCCTGAGCTCGGGTCCGGGGCGGGGTGCCCCCGCGACCCAAGCATGTTTGCAAGCCACGTGCCGAGGCCGGTCGGATCGCGCGGGAACCTTGTAAGTGTCAACAATGAAGCTGGTTACCATGCGTAACCATCTATTCCCAGTCAACTCCCGGGCCCGTGCGGCGTGCGCCGCACCGTGGCGTTTGCGGAACGGTTGCAACAGAAGTGAGACGCATCCGCCGCACACCCATCGGTGAAACATGCGTTCCGCTCGTCGGCGCGGTGGAGCGCTGTGCCTGGTTGTCGACGCACCGGCGGTTATATGTTCCACGGGTCGTAGGCGTCCCCGCTGGCGCCCTATCGGTGTCTGTTTCCCCACCTGCCGACGAGATGGTCGCGGACAACCGCCTCTCCCTACCCCTCGAAGCCCGCCTGGTATTTCTGTCGGCAGGGGGCACCTGGGCCGATCCCGAAATCCGCCGGCTCCTCGCCACTCCGCTCCGCTGGCCGGCCGTCCTCGCTCTGTCCCGGCGCGAAGGAGCGACACCGATCGTTCTCGCTCGTATTCGTGAGTTGAGCGGACCGGACCTTCCGACCGAGCCCCTCACGGCGCTTCAGCGGCTTGCGGAGGTTCAGGAGTTCCGCATGGCACTCCTCGAGGAGCGTCTCTCCACATTTCTCGGGGCCCTGGAAGAACGCCGGATCCCCGCGGTCCTCCTCAAGGGCGCGGCGATCGCGTGGACAAAAGCCGGGGCGTTCCACCAACGACCCATGGGAGACCTCGATGTTCTCGTGCCGGAGGCGGAAGCAGGCCGCGTGCATGAACTCGCCCTCACGATGGGGTGGACGACCCCAGGGCGAGGACTAACCCCGGAGATGTATCAGGACCTCCATCACCTCCTGCCGCTGGACGCGTCCGATGGGTTGGGATTCGGGTTGGAGATCCATACCGAACTGTTCCCCGGCTGGAGCCCATTGCGGTTCTCAGCCGGAGACGTCTGGAGGGACGCAGAGCGCATCGTGCGCCCCGGATCCTTTGGCGCAGCGCTCGTCCCGTCTCTGCACCACCAGTTACTCCACACATGTCTCCACTTTGCCTGGTCCCATTGTTTCGGAAGGGGGGCCTGGCGAATGGTCCGGGACGTTGACCTCCTCCTCGCGGATCCTCGCCTCGATCCTGCCACCGTCGTGCGGGATGCGAAGGAGGCGAGGGCAGGCACCTGCGTATATTGGACGCTCGCTCTCATGCGCGCCCTCACCGGGCGCCCTCTCCCGGACGGGCTCCTCGAAGGGCTGGACGTTTCTCCACCCGACCTCTTGCGCGTGCCCCTCCTGAGGCACCTGGCGGAGGAGGCCCAAGGGAACCGCGGAACCCCCGGAACGCGCCGGCTCCGCAGGACTCTCTGGGCCATGGCGATCCGCCCGCGGCGGAGCGGGCACGGCCGGGTGCGCCCCTGGACGGGGGCCGAGCGCTGGGCCGCGGTCGCCGATCCTTTTGGCCTCGACCGAGACGCTGGCAATCGCCTCTCCTTACGGCTGCGGGGATTTTTCGGATATTCGGCGCACGTCCTCTTGGGGAGGGGCGCTTGATGATTCACTCGGTGCGGCAGCGACTCGCGGATCCGGCGGCGGAGTCTCAGTACTGCGCTAGCGTCCCCGCCTTCCGAGCGTAGTTGAGCGCATGCCGGAAGGCCCAAAGGCCGAGCGCCAGGAGCACAGTAGCGAAGAGGCCCAGGATGACGAGGTCCCCGCCGACGACCGAGAGGGGCTCGCCGGCAAGGAGGGCGCGCCGGAGTGCCCTGAGTCCGTACGTGAGCGGGAAGATCGCCGCCAGCGGCTGGATCGCCTCCGGGATGACGGTAGTCGAATAATAGACCCCCCCAAGAAGGGTGGATGCCGCCAGGACGCCCGAGGCCAGCGGACCCGATGTCCGAAAGACGAGGTGGAGCGCGGCCGAGCAAAGGCCCACCGGGATGTGCGCAAGGACGATGAGGGCGAGGATGAAAGTGCTCAGCGGCAAGTTTCCCCAGGAGACTGGTGTGCCGACGATCGCCATGGCCAATACGAGGATCGACGCGCGGACGGTGGTAAGTACAAAGGGGTAGGAGAGCATCCCGGCGAGGAGAGTGGGAAGGCTCGTTGGGGTCGCCAGTAAGGCCTCGAGCGTGCCGGACCGGATCCCCCCCGAGATCGCGCCGGGAAGGCTCCGCATCGCGAAGCCGAGAAAATAGGTTACCGCGATCCCCACGACGAGAAAGCCGAAGTACTGTTCGCCCTCCATCCGGATGGAGTCCTCCACGACCGGTTGGAGCGCTCGGGAGACGAAATAAAGCGGGATGAATCCGACGACGAGGCCGCCGAGGGAGAAGACCAGGCTCAGCCGGTAACTCACCGAGGTCAGCCAGCTCGCACGGAGAAAGGCCAGGACCTTGCTCATGGGGGTGACATCCGGTCACGCGAGACCGAAGTGGATTCCCCCGCACTCCGGTCCGCCGCCACCCGTTCGATGAGTTCCGCGAGGGGGAGCTCCACCTTCTCGAAGCGAGAGATCGTCACCCCCGATCCGGTGAGCCAGTGGAGCAACTCCGCCGCTCGATCCGGCCCATCCACCAGGTCGAAGGCCACGCGCGTCCAATCGTCGGACAGCGCGGGCTGGCGCTCGATGCGCTCGGCACCCCACCGCCCTTGGAGCTCGTCGAGAGACGGGTGATGCGGCGAGCGGGTCCAGAGCTGGAAACGGTGGACTTGGAGCTCCTGCACCAGAGCGTCGGCCGCACCCACGGCGCGAAGCCGTCCGCGTTCCAGGATTCCGATTCGAGTACAGAGATCGGCCACCTCCTGGGGGTCGTGGGTCGCCAGCAGGACGGTGCACCCCTGCCTTCCCGCGATCTCATGCCGAATGAAGGCGCGAAAGTCCCGCGCGCTCACCGGATCGAGGCTTCGCGTAGGCTCGTCGAGCAGGAGGACCCGTGGAGTGGAGAGGAGCGCCCGGGCCACGAGGAGGCGCTGCTTCATCCCCGAGGAAAAGAGTCCGACCTGTTTCTCCCCAGCCTCGGCGAGCCCCACGAGCGCGAGAAGTCCCTCGATCCGGTCGTGCGTTTCCCGGCGTGGAACCCCGTGGAGTGCGGCATAGAGACGGAGGTTCTCTCGCGCCGGGATTCGCCAATAGAGGCTTCTCTCGTTCGGGATGACCGGAGTCAGGAGCTCTCGCACCCGAGCGCCCGCGCGCACGATGTCGTACCCGGCCACCTCGACATTTCCCTCGTCGGGGAGGACGAGCGTGGCAAGAATCTTGAACAGCGTCGTTTTTCCGGCGCCGTTCTGGCCGAGCAGCCCGAATATCTCCCCCTCGCGAATCTCCAAAGTGATGTCGTCGAGAGCCGTCTGAACCTCGGTTCGCCTTGGGTGGAGAATCGTATCCACCCAGCCGCGCCGAATCGGAAAGCGTTTGGAGACTCCCTCGATCCGAACGATGGGGGTTCTTGTCGCCGCCGGCGAAAGGGAGTCGGCGATCATCGCGACCGGCCGCTCAGGATTCCCTTCCCTTGGACAGCCTGAGATCATCGAGAGGGGTGAATGTCCGCACGTGGCCCGGATCGTCGGCGATCACCCGCCCATTCCACTCGACCCAAGCGTGCGACTCGAAGGCGCCAGGACCCCGCCGGACACCGAAGCGCACCTGCGCTTCCGTGATTCCGTGCCTCGAGAGCATACGCTGGAGGGCGATGGACCGTACAAGGCAATGCGGTCTGGTGAGGCCGTAGCGGCCCGCGCGGGCGATCGCGGTACCGATTCGCTCAACAGCACCCAGTTCAGAGATCCGGTTCGACGTGTGCGGGGCGGGAGCCTCTCCAGCGATCACGAGTTGTCCTCGCGGGCGGATTGCGACGAGTACCGCCGCCCAGACCAGCCAGAGCTGGGCCTCCGCGAGCTCCCACCATCCCCTCGGCCCCGCGCGCAGGAGGTTCCGCAACATCAAGCCCTCGATTTCCAGGGAAGTCTTGCGCACGCACCCCACACCTCGCGCGGACCTCCCTTAGTGCGCGGGTACGGCGCTCTCCGGCGGTGTGATCAGACCGTTTTCCTTCAGGTCCCGGAGAAAGTCCTCTGCATCCTCGCGGATCGTGGACCTGGGTACGTCCGGAAATCGCTCCGACAGGGTGTCCACCAGATCGTCCAGCGTGGCTGAAGCGGAGGCCAACGCGTCCCATATGGCGAGCCCCACTTCATTCAGGCCAAAATAGACCTCGGTGCGGGTGCAATAGAGCACGGCGCCGTCGGTCATCTCTTTGACGATGACGGTTGCACTTGGCGATGGAAGGTCCATGGGCTCGTCCGCCTCAGAGGTGGATGGGTCGACGTTGAAAGCTATGGCGCATCCCGGGGCTCTGTCTACCGGATTCGTGGGCGGGAGTCATTGCGGACCTGAAGAGCCGGGTCTCTTTTCGAACCGCCGCATGAGCTCCCGCGAGCGGCGTTCCCGGCGCTCGATTTGCCATACGATCGTTTCGGATGCCTCCAGGTTCAGAACCAGCGCCATGATATTCGCGGCATCGCCGGCATCTGCCGAGCGGGGTCGCACGACCGAGAGGTATCCGATGGCGAGAGTTCTCGAAACGCAAAGGGCCGCCATCGCCGCGCGTGGATCGGAGGCAGCGAGTGCGCTCGTGAGCGCTCCCAGCTGGCCCTGGAGAGCGGAGCCCAGTGCCGCGCGGTCGGGGAGGGGCCGGAGGCACGACGCGACCTCATCCAGGATGGCGATGATCTCTTCGGCCGTCTTGCCAATTCGAATCGGTGGGCCCGCGGAAGGTCCGGCGTTCCATTGCGCCGATCCGACCGATCGCGGGTCGTGTGGACGATCTCCCGTCGTTCCGGGATCTACCTCTTTCATCAGCTCTACTTTCCTCGCGTGGGGTCCCGTTGACCCGAGACGCCGAGTAACCGGCTCGCGCCCTCGTAATAATCGAGCTAGCAAGGTCCGAACCAGGCCGTTTACACTGACGGGTGGGGGGCGGCAATATCAATCCCTCGAAAGAGTTAGGCGACCATTCATTCCGGCGGGAACAGCTTTGGTCGGCCTCCCTGCGTCGTGCGTGCGCAACAAGCTGTCCCGCCGAACCGCGCGCGGCGGGGGCATCAGCCCCCGCCCTCTTCAAAGGGTTCCGACTGGGCGCTCCCTGGGGGTCCGGCGGCTTTCCTCCCTCTACAACCGCGAGTAGCTTTTGGGCCGTAGTGGCCTTGCGGCAGCGGGGCCACGACCGCTCGCCCATCTCGTTTCACTGCCGGAACCCGTGTGTTGGCGGACTTCCGAGCTCCTCCCCAAGTGGCCGATGCTCTTTGCCCTCACTCCCCCGGATGGCCGTCATCGCCTCGCAACGGCGGTTGGGCTCTCTCTCTTCTTGGCGGCAGGATGCGGGCAGGAGGGCAGGACCGAACTCGTGGTCTACACGCCTCACGGCCGCGATCTTCTCGAGTACTTCGGGGAGCGTTTTGAGGAGGCCAACCCGGGGGTTCGGGTGCAGTGGCTCGACATGGGCTCACAGGAGGTGCTCGACCGCCTGCGCTCCGAGCGGGCGAATCCGCAGGCCGACGTCTGGTGGGGTGCGCCAGCCGAGATCTTCGCCCAGGGGGCCGAGGAGGGGCTTCTCGAAGCCTTTCGCCCATCCTGGGCAGACGCTCTCCCTCCCGAGGCAAGGGACCCGGAGGCCCGCTGGTTCGCCACGTACCTGACCCCCGAGGTAATCGCATACAACTCGGCGGCACTGGCACGGGAGGATGCGCCGCAGGAGTGGGACGATGTCCTCGACCCGCGCTGGCGCGGTGAGGTCCTGATCCGTGAGCCGCTCGCCTCCGGCACGATGCGCGCGATTTTTTCGGCGATCATCTACCGGGAATCCGGAGGGACGGGAGATCCTGCCGCGGGCTACGAATGGCTTCTCCGCCTCGACGCGCAGACGAAAGAATATGTTCTCAATCCGACGCTGCTCTACCAGAAGCTGGCGCGGGAAGAGGGCCTCGTGACCCTCTGGGCCATGCCTGACATCGAGACGCTGCGGGCGACGACGGACTACCCGATCGACTACGTGATTCCCGCGGGAGGGACGCCGGTCGTCGTGGACGGCGTCGCAGTGGTGGCGGGGCATGAAAACACGGAGATGGCGCGAGCCTTCGTCGAATACGTCGGCAGCGAAGCCGCCCTCGTCGAAGCGGCCGACCGGTTCTTTCGAATTCCGGCTCGATCCGATCTCGATCCCGCGGCCTTCCCTGAGTGGTTACGTACCGCGCTTCCCGAGATTCGGGCGATGGAAGTGGACACTGATCTCGTGCGGGAGATGACTCCCCAGTGGATGCGGTACTGGGACTCCAACATTCGGAGGCGCGGAGAGGCCCTGGGGTATGAATGAGGGCGAAGGACCGGAAATCCTCACCCTCTCCTCGGTGACCCGGCGATTCGGAGAGGTCATGGCGGTGGACTCCCTCACCCTGACCCTGGAAAGGGGCGAGTTGCTCACCCTTCTCGGGCCGTCCGGCTGCGGAAAGACGACCGCGCTCCGGCTCATCGCCGGCTTCGAGACGCCCGACTCCGGACGAGTCTCCTTCGAAGGGAAGGAGGTCACGAAGTGGAGCCCCCAGCGCCGCGGTTTTGGAATGGTTTTCCAGAATTACGCGCTTTTCCCCCACCTGAACGTCTTCGAGAACTTGGCCTTCGGGCTGCGTGCGCGACGCGTCGCGGCACCGGCTCTCCGGGAGCGTGTGCTCGCGGCCCTCAGGGTCGTGGATTTGTCGGGCTACGAAGAGCGGGCTGTTCAGGCGCTTTCGGGAGGTCAGCAGCAACGCGTGGCTCTCGCTCGTGCGCTCGCGATCGAGCCTCCCCTTCTCCTCCTGGACGAACCGCTTTCGAACCTCGACCAGGCCCTTCGCGCCCGCACCCGGGTCGAGCTCCGCGATCTCGTGAAGTCTCTGGGAATCACCGCGATTTTCGTGACCCACGATCAGGAGGAAGCCTTCGATCTCTCCGACCGGATCGCGGTGATGAAAAGTGGGCGGCTGCGCCAGGTGGGTTCGCCGCGCCAGCTTTATGAGGAGCCCGAAGACGCCTTCGTGGCCGGGTTCGTGGGAAGGGCAAACGCCATCCGGGTGCGGGTCGAAGAGCAGGAGGTCTGGCTGGGAGATGGGATCCGGTGGCCGCTCGGCTCCGAGGTGGCGTGGCGGGGAGTCACTCGACTCCGCGGCCGGGAAGCGGTCCTTCTCTTCCGGCCCGAGGATCTCAGCTTCGCGGAGGGGGAGGGAAGTCCTACCCTGGGGCCGCCGCTCCGGGGAGAGGTGCGCGCCATCCGGTTTCGGGGTGCGCTCACCTTCTATCTGGTGTCGGTCCGAACGCCTGGAGCCGCCTCGGGTGCGACATCGGAGGTGGAGGTGATCGGCCCTGCCCGGGGACCCTCCGTCGGCTCGAACGTCGCGCTTCTGCCCCGTGCGGGGGCACGCCTGCATCTCTTCAGCGATCGTGAGCCCGCGTGACCTCCGGCCGTGGACCGCGGGTCGGGTGGCTCCTCTTCCCGGTCGTGGCCGTGCTCTTCTGGGTCGTCCTCTACCCCCAACTTTTTGTCCTCGGAGACTCGTTCCGGGTCGAGGGAGTTATTACCCTCGACGGATACCGGGACTTTTTCACGAGCCGGGCGGAGCTGGAGGCGCTCTGGGGGAGTGTCTGGATCAGCCTCGGAAGCGTGGTCCTGTCGGCGCTCATCGGGATTCCGCTCGGATTCGTGTTTCATCGATTCGACTTTCCCGGGCGTTCCCTTTTTGGGGCTCTCGCCAGCCTTCCGGTGCTTCTCCCCCCGCTGGTGGGGGTCATTGCGTTCCTCTTCCTTTACGGGGAAAGCGGGATGTTCACGCGGGTCGTCCAACTCCTCTTCGGACTGGACGACCCGCCGTGGAGACTCGTGGGCGGATGGGCGATACTCTTCGTCCATGCCTACTCGATGTACGTGTATTTCTATCTCTTCACGACTGCCGGGCTCGCCCGCCTCGATCCCGCGGCGGGAGAGGCGGCCGAGTCGCTGGGGGCCGGACGGCTGCGAGTCCTTTTTCGTGTCACCCTTCCCATGCTGGCGCCATCCCTGGGAGCCGCCTCGATCCTGGTCTTCATGACCTCGATGGCCTCGTTTTCGGCGCCGTACATTTTCGGGGGCGGGTTCCGGGTGCTGACCACGCAGATCTTCACGAGCAAGGTCAATGGCGAGTTGACGATGGCGATGGTGGAGACCGTCGTCCTCGCGTCTGCGTCACTGCTCTTCCTCTGGTTCCTGCGGCGCTTCGAGCGCGGACGAGAGTTTACGGCGGTCGGAAAAGGGATCGGAGCAGTGCGGCGTGAGATCACCGCACCGTGGGCACGCATCCTCGTGGCGGGGGCCGGGGTCGGGGGAGTTTTCCTCCTTCTCCTCCCGCACCTGACGCTCATCCTTGTTTCCCTCGTCCCGGAGGGCTCCTGGACGACGCAGATCCTCCCGCCCCGCTACAGCTTCGAAAACTATGGAGCGCTTTTCGCCAACGTGTCACTCTGGACACCGGTCCTCAACTCACTCCAGATGGCCGCGCTCGCGACGGGGGGAAACGTCCTCTTCTGCTTCGTCCTCGCATATCTCCTCGTGCGCGGACGATTCCGGGGGAAAGGAGGGCTGAATTTCCTCATGATGCTTCCCTGGGCGCTTCCGGGAACAGTGATCGCGATGGCGCTGGCGACCACGTTTTCGGCAAGCCAGCCCTGGTTCGGCCGCTTCATTCTGGTGGGGACCTTCTGGATTCTTCCCCTCGCCTATTTCGTGCGAAACATCCCACTGGTCGCGCAAGCGGCGACTGCCTCATTCCGGCAGTACGATTTCTCGCTGGAGGAGGCGGCTCATTCGCTCGGGGCGAGCTGGGTGCTCACGATGCGACGGATCGCGGTGCCCCTCGTGCTCCCCGGGTTGGCGGCGGGGGGCCTTCTCGCCTTCGTGGCGGCGCTGGGGGAATTCGTCTCTTCCATCCTTCTATACAGCTATCGTTCCCGCCCGATTTCGGTCGAGATCCTCTCCCAACTGCGGGCCTTCGATTTCGGCGCGGCCGCCGCCCTCGGCGTCGTGCTCGCGCTTCTCATGGGGATCGTGTTCGCTGTCGGCGGACGGTGGGTGCGGGGAGGCGTTTTCGGTCCGAGAGGTTGATGGTGGTGCCCGGCCCCTTCCTCTGAAGTCCCGTGTTCTCCTTGGCCGCCGCGCTCACGGATTCCGGGTGTGGTCCGCGGTTTCGTAGTGGCGCCGGAGCAGGTCCCCGCCGAAGTCGTTTTCGAGATCGCGCCACACGGAATGGACGTGGTTTCCCTCTCCCTGAACGTTGTCGAATTCCACGAGGACGGTGGGTCCCTGGATCCGGTAGTAATGGGGCTCCCCGGCTTCGACCCCACCCGACCAGACGAAGTGGAGACTTTCCACCCCGGCAGTGCGCACGGCGGAGAGGTGCGCTTCGGCCACCCCTTCGTCCAGATTTCCCGCGAACTCCTCGAGGAGCGCAAGTAGGAGGACCCGACTCTCCGAACCCATCTCCCCCGCCGGAAGCCCTTCCACCGGGAGCTCCCGGGCCACTGGGTCATTGCGCGTGAGGATGTCGTTCGGAGGTGTGGGCGACACGACGGCGCGCGCGCGCAGGTCGGGGGAGAGGCTGCGGAGGAGCTCGCGGGCGAGATCCTCTTCACGGTGGAGGACCCGGAGCCCGGCCCATGACCCGCTCCGGACCTCGGCGGGATTGCTCCCGAGGAATAGAGGCGTGGCCGACAGCCCCCCGGGAGCGACCGACGTGAAGTTCAGGGAGACGTGATGCCCCTCGAACCTCCACCCCCACGGCTCACCCGACGCGGGATCCCCGAAGACGGCAACGACGTATCCTTCGACGCTCCTTGCGAATCCGGCCGTTTCGATGGCCCGAAGGACCTCCTCGAGCTGCATCACGCTCGTGATCTTCAGGTAACCCGTGCCGCTCAGCGCCGTGCGGAGAAGCACATGCACGCGCTGCCGCTGGACCGCGGTCATGTCCGCCAGGAGGAGACCCTCCCGCTCGGCCGGGATGTACTGCCATCCCATCCGCACCTCGTCCTCGAAGGGGAGGTGGGCGGACGCGCGGCGCGCTCCGTTCAGCGTGGCGAGGAAGTCGGAGGCGGCGGCCGCCATCGCCTCCTGAGCGCCGACCACCGGATCGAACGTCTGCGCGGATGCCGGGGAAGGGATGTGGAGCGACACGGAGGCGACGGTCGCGAGCGCGGCACATGCGCGGAATCTCTGGAGCATGGTGGTCTCCGGAAGCAAAACGTGTCTGGGTGTATCCCCGGGGGCTCCGACAGTCTGGCCGCCGCGCGAGTGGCGTGTCAACGCGGAGCTCGGGGGCCGGCTCAATCGGAGAGGAGCGTGCCGGCGCGCTCTCCCTCCGATGAGGTCAGATCCCTTCGGTCTCGGGGACGTCCGCAAGCCGGACGAGGAGATCGCCGGGGTCGACAGAGTCCCCCTGATGGACGAGGATCTCTTCCACCACGGCGTCGCGCGGTGAGGTGATCGCGGTCTCCATTTTCATCGCTTCCATGAGGACGAGCCGGCTTCCCCGGTGTACGGAGTCGCCGGCGCGCGCGAGGAGCTGGACGACCTTTCCAGGCATCGAGGCGCCCACCTGCTTCCAGTCACGGGCATCTGCCTTGGGGTGCAGAGCGGCGTCCACGGTGATTCCGACGTCCCGCACGCGAACTTCCCGGGCGTGTCCGTTCAGCTCGAAGACGACCGGTCGCGTGCCGTCGGCGCGCACCTCGCCGACCGAGATGAGCCGGATGATCAACGTCTTCCCCGGTTCGATCTCGGCCGCGACCCGCTCGCCGGCCTCCAGCCCATAAAAAAAAGTGGGGGAGTCCAGGACCGATGTGTCTCCGTACTCGGCCTTATGCACGACGAAGGTGCGGTAGACATCGGGGAAGAGCACATGGCTGAGGAGCTCTCGATCCTTCGGCACCTCGGAGAGACGGTTTTCGTTCGCCAAAGCCTCGAGTTCCTTCCGCACCGAGTCGAAGTCGGTGGGAGGGAGGTAGGCGCCCGGGCGGTCCTCTAACGGCTCGATTTCCTTGAGAACGGCCCTCTGCAACTTCTCCGGAAACCCGTAGGGTGGCTTTCCGAGCTTTCCTTGGAGGAGCCCGACGACGGACTCCGGAAAACCCAGCTCCGGGGCACGTTCCAGGAGAGTGGATTCCGTCAGCTCGTGTTGCACCATAAAAAGGGCGAGGTCGCCGACGGCCTTCGACGAGGGGGTGACCTTGATCAGCTCTCCGAGGAGCGAGTCCGCATCGTGGTATGCCTGAACGACTTCGCGCCAGCGATTTCGGAATCCCAGCGCCTCTGCCTGCTGCTTGAGATTTGAATATTGCCCTCCTGGGACCTGGTGCCGGAAAGCGCCCGCATCCGGGACCGCGGGACCACTCTCGAGGAAGCTGTAGGAGGTGCGTGCGGACCCCCAATAGTCGTTGAGTGGCTGGAGCGCTTCGAGGTCGAGGCCGGGGTCGCGGTCCGTACCCTGGAGGGCGGCGGCGATCGCGCGGAGACTTGGTTGAGATGTTCCGCCGGCCAGGGAATCGATGCAGCCGTCCACGAGCTGGGCCCCAGCCAGGGTGCCTCTCGCGGCAGTCGCCACCCCGACCCCCGTGCTGTCATGGGTATGGAGGTGAATCGGAATGCCGATCGCGTCTCGCAGTGCGCTGACGAGCCGGTATGCGGCCTCGGGCTTGAGAAGCCCCGCCATGTCCTTGATTCCGAGAATGTGCGCGCCCGCCCCCTCGAATTCCTTTGCGAGACCGACGAAGTAGCCGAGATCGTACCGCGTACGTGCGGGGTCGAGAATATCGCCAGTGTAGCAGATCGCCACTTCGGCGAGCTTCCCCTCCTCCCGGACCGCATCAATGGCCACACGCATGTTTGGAAGCCAGTTCAACGAGTCGAAGATTCGGAACACGTCGATTCCGGCGCGCGCCGCCTCGCGCGCGAAGGCACGCACGGCATTGTCGGGATAGGCGGAGTATCCGAGTAGGCTCTGGCCACGGAGGAGCATCTGGAGGAGGAGATGCGGAATCCTCTCCCGCAGCGACTCGAGGCGTTCCCAGGGATCTTCCTTGAGGAAGCGATAGGCGGTGTCGAAGGTCGCGCCCCCCCAGACTTCCATGGAAAAGAGCTCCGGCATAAGCCGGCCGGTTGCCTCCGCGATCCGCACCAGGTCGTAGGTCCTCACGCGGGTCGCGAGGAGCGACTGGTGGGCATCCCGAAACGTCGTATCCGTCAGGAGGACCCGATCCGCGGCATGCACTCGCTTGACGACCGCCTCGGGGCCGTCCCGGTCCAGGACAGCTTTGAAAGTCTCTCCCGGAGGTGGGGACACGGGAGGTGGAGTGGGTACCGGGGCGGGGCGGAAGGACGGTTTCGTCCGTGACCGCGGCCCACCCTCCTGCCCGTTGACGACGATGTGTCCGATGTAGCGCAGGAGCCTCGAGCCTCGGTCCCTGCGGGGGCGAAAGTCGAAGAGCTCGGGATGGCTCTCGACAAATCCGGTGTCCACTCGGCCGGAAAGGAAATCCGGATGCGTGACGACGTTTTCGAGGAACGGAATGTTGGTCTTGACGCCGCGAATTCGGAACTCGAGAAGTGCGCGGTGCATCTTCTTCGCGGCATCCTCAAAACGGAGCGCGGTCGTACACACCTTGACGAGGAGCGAGTCGTAGTGCGGGCTGACGTATCCCCCCGTGAATGCCGTGGCTCCATCGAGGCGCACTCCGAAGCCGCCGGGCGAGCGGTAGTGGGCAATCCTTCCCGCGTCAGGGAGGAACCCGTTCTCGGGATCTTCCGTGGTGACCCGGCATTGAATCGCGTAGCCCCGCGGCGGGGGAACCGGATCGGGCACTCCGGCTTCGGCCAGGTCCCGTCCTTCTGCGATTCGGATCTGGGCCTGGACGAGGTCCAGACCCAAGACCATCTCCGTCACCGTGTGCTCCACTTGAATGCGGGGATTCACTTCGATGAAGAAGTGATCGCCTTCCTGGTCCACGAGAAATTCGACCGTGCCGGCGCCCCGATAGCCCGTTCCCCTCATCAGGGTTTCGGCCGAGGCGCAGATGCGAGCGCGAAGATCGGGATCGAGGCCCACGGCCGGTGCGACTTCGACGATCTTCTGGTGCCGGCGCTGGACCGAGCAGTCCCGCTCCCAGAGATGCACGACGCGCCCGGTTCCGTCGCCGAGGATCTGGACCTCGATGTGCCTGGGGTGCCGAACGTATTTCTCGAGATAGACGGTGGTATTTCCGAAGGATGCGCCGGCCTCGCGGCGGGCCACGACAAGCCCCTCTGCGAGCTCCTCCTCGTTTTCCGCAACTCGCATCCCACGTCCCCCACCACCTGCCGTCGCCTTCACGATGACCGGAAAACCGGCTTCGCGCGCGAAGGCGAGGGCGTGCGCCTCGTCGGGAACCGGGTCTTGCGTTCCCGGGACCACGGGGACCCCTGCCGAGACGGCGAGTTGGCGCGCGCGGAGTTTGTTGCCGAAGAGCTCGAGGTGCTCCGGAGAGGGTCCGATGAAGACGATTCCCTCTTCCGCGCACCGGCGCGCGAAGGTCGCGTTTTCGGCCAGGAATCCGTAGCCGGGATGGATTGCATCCACCTCCTTTTCGACGGCGAGGGCGATGATCGCCTCGATGTCGAGATACGCATCCACGGGTCCCTTGCTCGAGGACAGGAGGTAGGCCTCATCCGCCTTGTAGCGATGGAGCGCGAGGGAGTCCTCTTCGCTGTAAATCGCGATGGTTTGTTTGCCGAGCTCGGTGCAGGCCCGAAAGACACGAATCGCGATTTCGCCGCGATTCGCGGCCATCACGCGCTTGAAGGACTTGGAAGAGGGCAAGCTGGCGATTCCCATGTGAGTTCAGCGAGGCGGCGGCTTGGACGGCGCGCCGTGTTGCGAGCGGCTCCGTCGGCCGCCTTCGATGGAATTCTCAGGCGACCAGGAAAGAAAAGCGCCCGCCAAGTTTCTTGAAAGGGGCGTCCCCCTGCGATCAGAAGAAGGCCAGCGGGTTCAGCGGGGATCCGGTCCCGCCCGGCACGGCGAGTGGGGCAGCCACGAGGAAGAATTCCCACCGGTCACGTTCGGCGGCCGCCTGAGCCACGGCTTCGAGATCCAGGTTATCGAAAAGTGGCATCCCCATCGCCACGAGTGTGAGCTGGTGGATTGGCATGGCTACTCCCTCGACCCCCGAGGGGAGGACATCGTTCGTGTAGTCGCTCCCGAGAATGGCCACGCCGCGCGCGTGCAGCCAAGGAGCCACGGATGCATGCAGGCCGGCAGCGAGGCGGCCGGTGGCCCACGGTCCCTCCTCCGCCCGGCGCGCCCAGCGCCCACTGCGCACCAAAAGGGCGTCGCCAGGGCCGATCCTTACACCGGTCTCCGCCTCCCATGCCTCGAGGTCCTCAGGGTAAATCGGAGCGCCCGGCTCCAAATAGTCCACCCCTCGAAGCCGCGGGATGTCCACGAGAATGCCGCGAGTCGCGATTCCCGACTTCATGGTCGTGATCGCAAGGGCCGGGCATCCTTCCTCGGCCGAGATCGCGCTCCGTGCGAAACCGTTGTACGAGATGCCCTGGTGAGACATGTGACAGAGAGCGTCGAGATGGCTGTGGGCGTACCCATGAAAGACGACATTGAAGCGGTCGCTCACGAAGGCGCCCTGGCCGCCGGCACCGAGGATCTCATGCCCGAAGGGGGAGGTCGCGTCTTCGGCCGCCTCCTTGAGATAATCATGCGAAAGGGAGACGGCGTAGCCTTCTCGGACCAGGCCGGCCGCAGTCACGGTATGCCCGGGAGTGATCAGATTCAGAGTGCCTCGTTCGTCTGCCGGGCCCCACCGCCCGGCATTCGAGAGCTCACTCATCCACCCGTCTATCTGGGCGGAAGTGACCGGATCGCGCTCCTGGGCCGAAAGGGGGCGGACGGTGGGGCACAATATGGCGACCACAAGGACGCCGTATCGCATTGTATGATAAACAATTAACTGTCTTGATCTACGATTACACATGAGCAACTCTCCCCGGCCCTCGGCCGCCGATGCGGGAACCCCCGGGACTCTTCCGAAGAACCTTCCGGAGCACCGACTGAGAGAGTAGGCCTGCGGCTCTGCCGGAGCAAGGTCGAGCCCCGCCGGCGCCCGGGTGGACCATCTCGGGGCCTATGCGAATCCGGTGAGGTACACGAGCGCACCCCAACGAACGGCCGTCACGGCGAACCAGGATGCCCCGACTGCGGCGAAGGCAGTCCGCGCGCGGACTGCTGAACCGTCTTCGATTGCGGTGGCGAAAAGGGTGATCCAGGCGAGGTCGAAAAGGGTGATCTGGCGAAGGAGGATGCCCAGCGGCGAAGCCCCGTCTGCCGGAAGGGGCAAAAGGGAAGCAATTGTGCCCGGTGGGACTTCCAGCGTGGCCAGAGTGAGGGCACTCGCGGGAAGCGATGACATCCAGAGGAGCTGGGCTGCCGAACCGAGCCAGCTCGCGGCCTGAGCCCAGAGTGCGCCGCGGAACACGGAGGCCAATGGCTTCGGAGCACCCAAAACGAGGAGGGCGAGTTGAACCAATAAGGCCGAAAAACCGACACGGGCGAGGAGAAGGACCGGGGTCAGAACGTAGGCGAGGCGTTCCCAGCGCCGCGCTTCGGCGAGGACCTGCGATACCTGCGCCAAAGAGCCATCCACCGCCGGGATCATTCGTCCGTAGACCTCCTCGGTCATGACGATCCGATTGGTTCCGATCGTAACCGCCAGCGTCGCAAGGGAAACAATGAGAAAGAGATGCCAGTTGCGAAGTCCGGAGGTCGTGGCCGGGACCCCGGCTTCGGCGCCGAGATCAGAGCGACCCATGAGCCCTGACGCCCTCCGATATGCTCGCCCGGACATCGAGCCTGGGAATCGGAGCCCCAAGTCCTACGGCGTGCGCACGAGGTTCGTCGGACATCTGGCCGGCCGGTGCCTCGGCCACGATCCGACCGGCGTCGAGGACGCACACCCGATCCATCCGCACGACAACTCGGGGCTCGTGAGACACGACGAGCACAGCGTGTTCCTCCCGGTACCGCAGGATAATTGTAAGGAGGATCTCTTCGGTTTCGGCATCCGTGCTCCTGAGTCCCTCGTCCACGAGGAGGAGGGCCGGAGACGAAGCGAGCGCTCTCAGAAACCCGACGACCTGCCGCTCCCCGGCGGAGAGTCGGCGGCTTCCTTCGCCGATCCGGGTCCTCCAGCGCTCGGGAAAACGGTCGAGGTATCCTCGGAATCCGAGCTCCTCCAAGCGCGCGAGGACCTTCGCTACGTCCCCCAGTTCGCGACCCAAGAGGACGTTGTCGGCGAAGGACCCTCGAAAGAGGGTCACTTCCTCGGGTACGATCGAAACCCCCCGCCGAAAGCTCGAGAGAGAAATGGTCTCGGCGGGGATCTCGTCTACGAGGAGCCGCCCGCGGGTCAGGGGGCGCATTCGATTGAATACGGACACGAGGGTGGTCTTGCCGGCCCCGTTCGCGCCGACAATGGCAGTGGACTCCCCCCGCTCCAGGGAGAGGTTCAGGCCGTCGAGAACCGCTTCGCCGGAGTTCCAGGCGAGATGTGCATCCTCCAACCGAATGGAGCGCTGGAGGCAAAAAGTGTGGCGACCGAATTCGTGCGGGCGGGGCGCGAGCAGGAGGTCGCGGAAACGGGACGCGCTGAGCGAGCCCTCCTGAAAAGTCGACGGAAGGCGCGTGAGACGCTGAATGGAGGGGATCATTCCGCCCAGAAGCCCATAGCCGGCCACGAATTCCCCCAAACGCAGCTCCCCACTCACGACGTAAAGGGCACCCCACACCAGAGCCACGACGACGATCGCGCCGCCCGTCAGGTCCGAAGCGAAAGCGATTCCCGCGTGCAGCCCGCCGAGCCGCTCCGCACGGAGTTGAAAGGTGCGGTGTTCGGCCGCGTTCCGGATCGCGAAAGGGGAGGATGCACCCAGGGCGAGGATCTCGCCGATGCCGCGCATGTGGTCGATGAATGTCGCCTCGACGGTGGAGTACGCGGCCAGTACCTCCGCCTGCGTATCCCGCAAGGGACCCAGCGATCGAAGGAGGTAGGCCGCGTACAGTGGGAGGAGCCCCAAGGCGATGAACACCATCGGAGTCGCGAGGAACAGGAGCGCCAGAAGAGTTCCGAGCACGATGAGCCCGTCGATGACCATCGTTCCCAGGAGCTCGAAAAGCGCGGACTGTACGCGGATGCCGTCACTTCGCCGGGCGGAGATGTCGCCCACCGCCCGGCTCTCGAAGAATCTCAGGGGGAGGTGAAATAGCCGATCGAGGAACTCCGCGTCGAGGCGCAGGCTCACGCGGGTGTTGAGTCGGAGCAAGAAGCGTTGGCGAAGGTTTGCGGCGGCCGCTCTCGCCCCGAGGACGATGAGGAGGATGAATCCGGTGGCCAGGATCATCCGCACGTTTCGCTCGGGAATGAAGCGATCGATCAGCCACTGGACAAAGACTGCGGTCGCCAGCCCCAGGACCGCGCTCGCCAGCCCGAGAAAGAGGGACTGCACCAGCCACCCCGGCTCGGCGCGGCAGTGTCCGGCGAGCCACCGGATCCATCCCATTCGACTTCCGCCGGCCCGGCGGAGACTCGGCGTCGGCTCGAGGAGGAGCACCGAGCGAAACCGCCAGAGTGACAAGAACTCCGCGCGGGGAATTTGCTTCCGCCCGCGCGCCGGGTCGCCCACGAAGACGCGGCGGGCGGCCACGCGATACACGACGACGAAATGTGTGTTGCCGTCCGGGAGGAGCAGGTGGGCGATGCAGGGGAGCGTTTCCCGCGCGAGCTCATCCAGCGTGCCCGACGCACCACGGGCTACGAAGCCGATCGCCTCCCCAGCGCGCTGGAGCCCCACGAGGTTCGTTCCTCGAAGATCGGTTCCGGCGAGGTCGCGAAGCTCCGCCAGGGGCAAGTCGCCTCCCCAGTGCCGCAAGACCGACAGCAGAGCGGCGGGCCCACAGTCCGTTTGGTCGTGTTGCCGGACGAGCGGGGGACACACGCGGCGGCGGACTCGCGCCCAAAGGCCGCGGGTCGAGCCAGGTGACGGCTGGGACGTTGCTTCGACTTGCGGACAGGCGGCGGACATGGAGGATTTCGGCGGTCAGCTGAGACACCGAGCCAAGGGCTTACCCGCGTCCGGAGAGATCTCCCGGTCGGAGGTCATGCGGAGGAAAATCTCCTCGAGTCCCTCTTTCGAATGGCGACCGTGGGCGACCCGGAGTTCCGTTGGCGTGCCTTCGAAGCGAAGGGAGCCACCGTGGAGGATTCCAATCCGGTCGGAGAGCCGCTCGGCGAGCTCCATTTGATGGGTCGCGAGGAGCACCGCCCCGCCGCGATCTCGAAAGTCCGCGATCATCCGGCTGACCGTTCGGGCGCTCGCGGCATCGAGGGATCCCGTGGGTTCGTCCAGAACGAGGATCTTCGGGTCGGGAAGCGTTGCGGCCAGGAGGGCGACCTTCCGCTTCATCCCCAGGGAGTAAGTTCGGATCAGGACATTGGCTGTGGACGTGAGGCCGAGAGCCGTAAGCCCGCGACGGAGGCGATCGTCGAACTCTTCTTGGGTCCCATGAAGGGAAGCGATGAAGGTCAAGAACTCCCGTGCGGTCAGGTGGTCGTAAAGCAGAGATTCGTCCGGGACGTATCCCACTTTCCGGCGCGCGGCGTGGATTCCTGGAGAATCCACCGGTACGTCGCCGATCCACGCCTGCCCGGCCGTCGGCCGAACGAGTCCCATGATGATTTGAATCGTTGTGGTCTTTCCGGCCCCATTGGGCCCGAGGAGCCCGAAGACGCTGCCGGGCGGAACGCTAAGAGACACATCCTCGAGGGCGATCGTGTCCCCGTATCGCTTGCCGAGCGATTGCAGGCGGACTGCAGAGACTGGATTCGTCATGGCGGTCCGTTCCGAAGGCGCGTGAGTGCCAGGGTCACGATGACGCCGGACAACGAGGCGATGGTGAGGACGCTCGTGGCGAGGATCCCCGCGTGAACCAGGGGAGAAATCGTCCCCTGCGAGAAGAGCACGCGAGCGGCCGTCACCACTCCCGTGGCCCCGATTGCGAACGCTCCAAAAAGGAAGATTCCGGTCGTGGAGGCACCTGGAAGGACGACGCCACGGCACCGGCTGTCCGGGAAGAGAAAGCCCAGACCGGTCCCGAATAGCGACATGACGCCCCCTCCGATGAGCGCGAAGCCGACCGCTTCAATCGCCGTGGGTCCGGGAACGCCCGCCAACCACGAGCCGGCCGAGATCATGAGTCCGTAGAGGGGCGCGTGAAGCAGCACGTAGCCCTCGTTCACGAGCAGCTTGAGCCGAAAGGTTTCGGCAGGGGAGATGAAGGGGCGCCAGAGGTGGAGAGTGCTTTTCTCGGACCCGAGGCTTGGAAGAGTCCGCAGGCCAGCGAGGACACCGGCGAGGGCGAAGAGGAGCGCATCGAGTCCTCCCCCCGTCAGGGCCGCCGCCTCGGAGGCCTCTCGCGCCCCCAGCAAAGCGCCGGCGAGTCCGAGTAGGACCCAGCTCGCCAAGACGGAGTGTAGCGCGACATACGCCCATGGGCCCCGGCGAAGAGGAAGGACGACGTCTTTGGTCCAGAAGAGGCGAAGCCGCGAAGTCCGACCCCGCAGCCGAGGGGGGAAAGCGCACTCGTACGATGTCGGGAGACCTTCGCCGCCAGCGTCGAGTCCCTGGAGCGCCACTCGTCCCGACTGGCGCCAAAGCGCACGTGTCCCAAGCATGACCCCCGCA
This sequence comes from Gemmatimonadota bacterium, assembly GCA_040882465.1. Classification (NCBI taxonomy): domain Bacteria; kingdom Pseudomonadati; phylum Gemmatimonadota; species Gemmatimonadota bacterium. The sequence continues at coordinate 36,850 of JBBEBG010000001.1, read as the reverse complement.
ATGAGGACCGCCCCCCACCCGGCGATCCGCGCCTCGGACCCGTCTGTCGCCGCGTGAAGGATTGCCACCGGAGCCTGGAGGAAGTGGAGCGCATTGGGCGCCGACTCGCCGATTCTGGAAAGGACCGAGGGTGCCCACTCACCAAGCAGGTGGGGAACGACAACAAAAAGGGGAAAGGTGGCCATGAAGAGGAGGGCGAAAATCCTCTGATGGCGGAGGGTGGGCGCTTTCCGTGGGGCGCTCATGCGGGTGAATCCGACGGCACCGAGTACGAGAATGCCGACGACGAAGTAATACGCCAGGCTCGCGCTCGCGTGGAGGAGAAGAACCCAGCCGGGCCGGGCGGCTCCCCCCGTCACGAGTCCGTGAAGGAGGAGATCGTGGAATACGAGCAGATGGAGCCCACAAATCCCGACGGCGGACACGACCTGCACGCAGAAGAGCTCCGGAAAGATCCATGGATGAGCCCGGAGAGGTTCTCGTTGGCCCTGGACGGCTCTCTCTCGCCAGAGAAGGGCCGGGACCATCACCGCGTAGGTGAGGGTCAGAGCGAGACTCGAGACGACGAGCGCTCCGATTCGGGCGAGGCCGTCGAGGCCCCTTAAGGGAAACGAGTCCTCGACAACCACGAGCTCCCACAGGGAAGGAGCCGCCACGACGAGCAGGAGGAGGACCGCCCAGCCCTGAATGCTCCTCAGAGCCTCTCGACGGAGCCAGAGCGCCCCGATCCGCAGCCGCCACAGGCCGAGCTTCGCGGCCACTCCCGGGTCCGCGACGCACGCACGATCGCGGGCGGAAGAGGCCGGCGCTCCGCCCCCCGGCACGGGCGGGGCGGAGTCCCGATCAGCTGAGCTCACGCGAGGACCGCGAGCCCGCACGCGGTGATCGCCTTGTTCACGGTTAGAAGGAAGCCGGGGAGCCCGAAGACGAACGAGGCGGCCACCGTCGCCCCCACGGTCACGCCACAGGTTGTGCGAAGGAAGTCGCCGGAACCTGGAAGTGCTTCCATTTCTTGCATCGTCAGAGCGCGCATCTGCGTGTCTCCTTGTTCGAGAAGGTTCAGAGGTATGCGGTGATACAGCTGATTGCCCCGCCTCCGTATGCGAGGATCGCCAGCTTGCTGAAGGGATCGGGGCTCGTCCAAGCGACGAGCGCGGTGACCGCGCCTAAGCCGCAGGCCACCCCCGACCAGAATCCACCTCCGTGGACCAGCGCCATTTCCTCTCGATTCAGCGTGTGCATTTGCTCCTCCTTGAGTGAGAGTCGTCTCCGCCGGCCGCCTTCGGCACGCGAATTCCCGGGCCCGCCTCGCCCGGGGTGATGCGTGCGAATCTTCCGCGAAGGCATGGGTACTCTCCATAGCTGGATCGGCCCGATGCGGAGTGGGAGGCGGGGGTGGCGGGGTGGGGCGGGTTGATCGAGATTTCGGGCAATCCCGACCACGCCGTGGCTTATTTCATGGACTCGATGTTCACACCCAAGCGAATTCTTGCGGGGGGGATCGTCCTCGCCCTCGTCACCCTTGATCTCTCGACCAAGTCTTGGGCGCTCGATGCCCTCGACGGCGGTCGCACCCTATCGCTTCTCGGCGGGCTGATCCCCCTGACCCTGGCATTTAATCGCGGGGCGGCGTTCAGTCTGACGATCGGAGACGATCCCCGCTGGGTCTTCGTCCCGGTGACCCTGGCGGCGGTCGTTTTCCTCCTGGTCGTGATTCGCCAGGCCGATCCGCGCGACTACGGGAGGGTGAGCGCCGCGGCCGCGGTGCTGGGAGGGGCGCTGGGGAATCTGTACGACCGGGTGCGTTGGGACCGCGGCGTCGTGGACTTCATCGGTCCAATCGATCTCGGCTTCATGCTCTGGCCCGTCTTCAACGTGGCCGATACCGCGATCACCTGTGGCGCGATCGCTCTGGCCGCGTCCTTCTGGCGGGAGGAAGTGCGAATTCGCCGTGGGCGGGAAGTCGCAACGGCGAAGGGTGGGGACTGAGCGTCAAGGCCGCGGATGTCCGTCGCGGCTTCCTCCGTCGTCCGGAGTGAACTTCAGGAATTCGATTCTTCGGCCCTGCATCTTCACGACCCGAAAACATCCACCGTCCACCCGCACCTCGTCACCCACCTCCGCCACCCGATTGAGGGATCCGAACACGAAGCCCCCCAAGGTATCGAAACGATCTTCGGGGAGCTCCAAGTCCAGAGTCTCATTGGCCTCGCGAAGGGGAACTGCGCCCCACACGCGCATCACCCCGCCTCCGAGAGTTTGAAACGAGACCGGCTCGTCGCCCTCATGCTCGTCCCGGATCTCTCCGACGATCTCTTCGATCAGGTCCTCGAGCGTTGCGAGTCCGGCAGTGCCGCCGAACTCGTCCACGACGATGACCATGTTGATCCGCCTCTCGCGCATCTCGACGATGAGATCTTCGACAGGCTTCGAATCGGGAGCGAAGGAAACTTGGCGCAAGAGCGCCCGAATTTCGGTGATCCCCTCGCGATCCGCCTGCCAAAGGTCCCGGGCCAAGAGCACTCCCGAGATCCGATCGAGGCTCCCCTCAAAGGCGGGGAGCCTGAGGTGTCCTTCGTCCAGCATAAGCGCCTTCGCTTCCTCCACGGAGGCGCTCGCGGGGATCGCGACCATGTCGGTCCGGGGAGTCATGACTTCCCCGACCGTCACCTTGTCGAGGTTCATGACGTTTGTCACCACTCGCCACTCTTCTTCGTCCAGCGTCCCCTCCCGGCGGCCGATTTCAGCGAGGACCTCGAGCTCGGCCCGGCTCACCGTGGACTGATGTGCCTTGTGCCGCGTGAAGAGCCTGGAGAAGTAGGAAAGGGGGGTGAGGATCGGCTTCATGAGAAAGACGAGCGCCCGCAAGACGTACGCGCTTGGTCCCGCCAGCTCTTTCCAGTACGTGGCACCGACGGTCTTGGGAACGATCTCGGAGAAGAGGAGGATCGCGAGAGTCAGCGCCACCGAAAAAGCGGCGATCCAATCATCGCCGAACTGTTGGAGCGCGAGCGCACCCCCCATCGCCGCGCCGACCGTGTGGGCGATCGTGTTGAGAGTGAGGATCGCCGAGATCGGCTCGTCGATTCTCTGCTGGAGCTTGTTGAGGTATGTGCCCGAGCGGCGCCCTTCTTCCATCAGGAGCGCCACGAACGAGCGGTTCACCGAGAGGAGGACCGCCTCGAGGATCGACATGAGGAAAGAGACCCCGAGGGAAACCCCCAGGACCCAAAAGAGCATGGCCATGGCTGGCGGTCAGCCCTTCCTCAGACGAGCCTGGCCTCGAGCTGGATCTCCACCGGCGCCAGTGCTTTCGAGACCGGGCAGGCGGACTTCGCGGCCTCGGCCTGTTCCGCGAACGCTTCGGGGGAGATGCCCGGGACCGTGGCTTCCGTCGAAAGCTCGATGCGGAGAATCGTCGGGCCGCCTTCGCCCGTCGCCAAGTGCACCTGCGCGACCGTCCGTACCGAATCGGGCGGATGGCCCGCCTTGGTGAGTAGGGCGGAAAGGAACATCGAATAACAGGCGGCGTGCGCCGCTCCGACGAGCTCCTCGGGATTCGTACCGGAACCCGACTCGAATCGCGAGGCGAAGGAATAGGGTGCGTCGAGGACTCCCGTCTCCGTCTTGACCCTCCCGGTGCCCTCGTTGAGCGTTCCCTTCCATTCTGCGTTCGCCTTGCGTACAGGCATCTTGCCTCCGAGGGTCTAGGGATTTCTGGAATCTAGCCCTGCAAGCGCTTCCCAGCGTCGCGGCACATCCGGTGCGGGTACCCGGTGCCGAGGTCCGGGTTGCATCGGGTCCGGGATTATTAGAGACTGTTCGGGTCTGAGGCGCACCGGGAGTCAACGACGATCCGGCCACCATCGGCTCCCCTTCCACCTGTCCATCACTGCGGTGCACACGGAACTCTCCCGGGGCTCACGACTCCCCGCCGTCCTGGCGTACCCCTTGGGTGGGCTGGGCCGCTTCTCGCGGCTCGTGGCGGAGCACATGGGGCAGATCTCCCTCCTCCTGACGCGCTCCGCCGGGGCTCTCGTGAGCCTTCAGGTATCCCGGCGCGCCATCTTCCAGCAGATGTACATCATGGGGGTGCAAAGCATCCCGATCGTTCTGGTCACCGCCGTCCTCAGCGGAATCGTGACCAGCCAGCAGGGAGGGTACCAATTCCAGGGCTCCGTCCCCCTCTACATCCTTGGGAGCGTGGTGACCGCGAGTGTCATTCTGGAACTGGGTCCCGTCCTGACCGCGATCGTCCTCGTCGGGCGAGTCGGGGCCCGAATCACCGCGGAGCTGGGGACCATGAAGGTCTCCGAGCAGCTCGAGGCGTTTCAGGCGGTTGGGAGGGATCCGATCGTGGTCCTCGCGGCGCCCCGCATCGTGGCAGGGATCGTGGTGGTCCCTCTCCTCGTGGGAATCGCGAACTTCGTCGGGGTCCTCTCAGGGATGGTCGCAGCCCGGATGACGGTCGGGCTCGGATACGAGTCCTTCCTTTATGGCGCCCGCCTCTTCTGGCATAACTGGGACCTGTTTTATTCGCTCCTCAAGGCGGTCACTTTCGGGTTCGCCATCCCTGTCATCGCCATTCACATGGGATTCCGCACGGGGGGTGGCGCAGCGGGAGTGGGGAGGACGACGACGCAGTCTGTGATGTTTATGACGCTGACGATTCTGATTCTGGATGCCCTCTTCCCGCCGCTTCTCCTTCAGTGATGATCGCCTACAAGAACGTCTGGAAAGCGTTCGACACTCCGGTGCTCGAGGGAGTCAGCCTCGAGGTCGAAGAGGGAGAGATGTTTGGAATCTTCGGGCCCTCGGGGACGGGAAAAAGTGTCCTGTTGAAGACCACGATCGGGCTGATCTCCCTCGATCGGGGAGACGTGCTCGTGGAGGGCGAGTCGGTGTATCGTGGAGGTCGGGAAAAACTCCGCCGAATCCGGCAGAAGGCCGGGTACGTATTTCAACACGCTGCGCTTTTCGACTCCCTCAGTGTCTACGAGAACGTGGAGAGCGGAATTCCGGAGGCCGCCCTCAAAAGCCTCTCGCGGCGAGAGAGAAGCGGAAAGGTTTGGGAGGCCCTCGAGCTCGTGAACTTGGATCCGCGTGGGGTCCTCCCCAAGCTGCCCGCGGAGCTGTCCGGCGGGATGAAGAAGCGGGTGGGAATCGCGCGCGCCGTCGTGGGGCGTCCAAAGATCCTACTCTGGGACGAGCCCACAACGGGGCTGGATCCGGTCAATACCGCCGCCGTCGAGCGCCTGATCGGACGCCTCACGGACCAGCTTCGGGTCACCTCCGTCATCGTGACCCACGACATCGAAGGGGGACTCGAGATGTGTGACCGCGTCGCGATGTTGAGCGGCGGCACCCTTCGCTTCGTCGGGACGCCGAGCGAATTCAGGTCGTCCGGAGACACGGTGGTCCGTGCCTTCGTAGATCGCGCCGCCGCGAACGCGGCGCTCCAGGAGATCGTTCCGGCATGAGCAACGGGGAAACGCGGGAATCTCGGCGCCGGCCGCCCACCGAACAGGAATTGGAGCGAGCCGGACCATCCGCAGGCGGGGGAAGGGAAGTGCGGGTCGGGGCGTTCGTCCTCCTCGGGATCGTCGCCTTCCTCGCGGTGCTCTTCATTCTGACGGACCCGGCGACCTTCCGGGGACGCTATGTGGTGATGACACAGGTCGAGGACGCGGGCGGGATACGGCGGGGCGACCCGGTGCAGCTGCGCGGGGTCAATATCGGGCGGGTTCAGGAGTTCGCGTTGGTGGACGGCCGGGTGACCATCGCGCTCGAGATCGATGGGCAGTGGGAGATCCCGAGCGATTCTCGAACCAGGCTCGCGGGAACCGACCTTCTGGGTGGCCGCACGGTCGAGGTCATTCCCGGATCTTCGCCGGAAGCTCTGCCGGCCGGCGCCATGATGCCGGGCGAATCGGTCGCCGGAATCATGGACGTCGCCGAGGAGCTGGGAACCGAAGCGCAGGTCGCGCTGAGCCGGGTGCGTGCGCTCCTGGACGAATCGGCCGTGGCTTCCCTCCACGAATCGATCGCCGATCTGGGCGAGCTTCTGGCCGCGCTGACCGAAGTCACCCGGGAGCAGCGCGCCGAACTGGCGCAGATTTCAGGCTCGATCGGGCGTTCAGCGGACCGCGTGGAGGACCTCGTGGCAAACGAAGCGCTCGACCGGAGCATCGCCCGCGCGGACTCGACCTTGGTCGAACTGCAGAGCGCCGGAGGAAGCCTCGCCCGCGCCACCGAGTCGCTCGATGTGATTCTCGCGCGAATCGAAAGCGGGGAAGGGACTCTTGGGCGGCTCTCGACGGACGAGGAGCTCTACGAGCGGATGAACTTAGCGGTCGAGGAAGTCATGCTCCTCGCCCGCGACATCCGGGAAAATCCGAGCCGCTACGTGCGGATCCGAATCTTCTAACCCGCCTCACCCATCACCAACCCGGCGTGAACTGGAATCCCCAGTGCCCCCCGCGGTATGGGCGTTGGAACGGGTAAACGTAGTGCACCTCGATGATCAAGAATCCGAGGACGTTCACCCGCCCGCCGGCACCCGAGCTCACGACCGGCACGCGCTGGGGCGTATCCCGGGCGAACTCCCAGACCGGAGGGTTTTCACTGTCCCAAGCGACCCCCGCGTCGGTGAACGCGAAGAGCTCAATTGGGAGGAAGCCTCCGCCGAGCACGCCGTAGCGATCCGCCCCGAAGAGGGGGAGGCGGATCTCAACGTTCGCGATCCCCAGGCGGTTTCCATAGAGTCGATCCCACTCGGGGCAGGCAAAAGCAACCCCCTCGGGGGAGGTGCACTCCGAGGCGAAGTCGAAAGAATAGGGGGAGTATCCGCGCACGTACGTCTCCCACCCGAGGAAAAGCGGGTTGAGGATGCTCTGCTCTATGCTCTTTCCGTAGCGGCCGACGTGCATCCCGCGAACGGCGAGCGTCAGCTCGGTGATCGGATTGAAGTACCGCCGATAGTCAACGAGGACGTTCGTGAAGTTGATGTTTCCCGCCGTTCCTCCGACCTCCAGCCGGTAACGACTTCCCCGAATCGGAGAGGTGAACCCGAAGAAGGAGTTGTCCCCGACGAGGGCGACACTTCCCGAGATCAGGTTGAGCGGATCTGAAAGCTCGTCTCCGCCATCCGTCACGGTCCGGTTGACCAGGCGCCCGTTAAATAAGACGAGCTCCTCGCGCTCGAGATCGAAGGAGTACCGCGTCAGCCCTCCGAGGAAATCGACCCGGCGCGTCGTGGAGAAGGGATACGACACGAGGCCCGACGCCTGCGTATGAAACTCGCGATAGCGCTCCTGAATGATGGTCGTCGTCCCCGCCCCGTCGTAGAAGCCACCGGTCCGGATCTGGAGGTACGGAATGCGTCCCGCGGACACCCCCCAATTCCAGCGGTCCTCCAAATTGGTGTAAACGAACTGACCGCCGATGTCCTTGAAGGTCCCCTGGGCCTGGACGGCGACGCCCAGATTCCGGTTTCCGAGCATGTCCGAGAAGAAGGCGGCCACGGAACCTTGCACGAAATTGCCGAACTGCTGATCCACCCCGACGCCGATCATGGGCTGACCGAGATAGTCGAGGGAGAGACTCGGAGTGTAGTCCTGCGCGTCGGCCGCGTTGAAGGTCCCCGGCGGATAAAGCGCGGTGCGGGGGTCGGCGAGGTAGTTCTGGACTCTCGAGGTCAGGCGCGTTTCCCGCGAGGGAAGGAACCGTCCGTCCGGCTGAATGGCGTCCACAAGGACCGGGGCTGCGGGGGCATCGCGCGAGTCCATCGAGTAGATGTGGAACTGGAATTCGTCGAAGACGGAAAACACGACCGTCCCCGTCTCGCGGGCGACGCTGATCGCCGGCGACATCGGGGTGATCCCCGTGACCGCCGTCGCGAGGCGGGTCATCCGGGCGATGTCTCCGGTGGCGAGGTTCACGCGGTAGATGTCGTTGAAGCCGTCCGCATCAGAGAGGAAGTAGAGGCTCTGCCCGTCCGGCGAGTACTGAGGATTCGCGTGCCGCACATCCCCGAAGAGGTCGAGGACCGCGATCGAGCCGTCGGAAAGGTCGTACAGCCCGATCTGCATCTCCGAATAGGTCAGGAGATCGAAGTCCGTCGCCGGCCCCATGTCGGTGACGAAGGCGATCGTCTGGCCGTCGGGCGAGAAAGTCGGCTGAAACTGGGCGTTCCGATCGTTCGTGAGCCGCGTCACTTCATCGGTTTCCAGACTCACGACGTAGAGATCCGTGAGGCCACCCACCTGCCCGGAAAAGACCAGGCTCCCGCCGTCGGGCGAGAAAGAAGGACCGGTGATTTCGCCGATTTCCTCGGGCAGTCTCAGGCGACGTTCAACCCCCCCTCCGCTCACGCTGGTGAGGACGATCTCATTCCGGCCATTCGCGAAGGTCACGAAAGCGACCGTGTTCCCATCGGGGGACCAGGACCCCGACGAATCAATGAAGCGGAGCGCATCCATGTGCGGGTCGGATGCCGCGCTCGCGAGGGTCCGGAGGATTTCCCCCGTCCTTGCGTCCGCGAGGTACAGGTTGAAGCTGAACAGGTCTTTCTCGGAGAGCACGACGAGATACCGCCCGTCGGGGCTGATCGAAGGGGCGACGTTCTGCTCGCCGGCGCCGGTGGAGGGCGCCATGAGGAGCGCACCCGCTTCTCGCGGGGGCGTCCGGCCTTCCATCAGAGGCCGATATCGCTCTTCGACCGCGGCGCGCCATTCGACCGAGAGGCTGTCGGGTGATATTCCGAGCACCTGTTGAATCGCAGCGTCCGGTCCGAGGCGAAGCGACGTCCGGAAAAGCGAGGCCACGGCCTCGTCTCCGTACGTCCCCCCCACGTAAGTCCAGAAGGCCTGACCGAAGCGGTAGGGGAAGAAGCGCGACTCCCTGGAGAGCTGCTCGAGAGTGGGAAAGTCGTCGCGCAGAAGCGCGTCTCTGAGCCACATCGCGGTGAGGGGATCCTCCCTTCCAAGGGAGAGATATTCGGCCATCCCCTCGATCATCCAGAGTGCGAGCCGCGAAAGACCCGGCATCCCCCCTCCGCGCCTGGATTGCGCGAGGTCGTACTGAAAAGCGTGCACCAATTCGTGGCCGAGCACGTGGTCGGTCGAGGCGTACGACCCCGCGAGCGGCATGATCACGCGATTTTTCAGCGACTCCGTGACACCGCCCGTTCCCTCTCCGAGCTGCCCCGAGATCGTGTTCGTCTGCTGGAAGTCGGGGTGATCGGCGTAAAAGATCACGGGCTTCCGCTCGACGAACTCGTGCTGGAACAGGCGCGCGAAGCGCTCGTACCACCGCTCGGCCATGCGGCTCGCATCCTCGATGGCTTCTTCCATTCCGGGATAAAAGTAGATGTCGAAATGCGGAGTCTCGAGGATCCTCGTCTCGAAGCTGTCGTACTGGACTTTGTTTCGCCCGAAGTACTGGGACTCCGCCGGATGGGGAAGGAAGAGGCCGCTGGCGGCCAGGAGGACGGGAAGGGAAAGGAACGCCACCTTCCGTCGTGCGCGCAGGAAAGATCTCATCGGAATGCCGTCGGGCCGAGGGTGTGACGGCGGGCCAACCTTCCACCGATTCCGCTGGAGGGTGCCGCCGCGCAGGAGATCAAAGCTCATTTACCCGCGCTCGCGCGCGGAGATCCTGAAGCCAATCGGGAATTCGGCTGAACGCATTGCGCGGATCCTTCGCCCCCATGAAGATACAGCGCGATTCCCGTCCGGGCATCGAAACTCCTCCGCCCGTTCCCCGATGGCGACCCCGGAGCCGATGAGCGAGCTCAAGACAGTCTCGACCGATCAAGCACCGGGCGCCATCGGCCCTTACTCCCAGGCCGTGGTTTGTAACGGCTGGATCTTCGCCTCCGGCCAGATCGCGCTGGACCCGGCGACGGGCAACTTCGAAGGGGGGGATGTGACCCACCAGACCTCCCGCGTGCTCCAGAACCTGGCCGCGGTCCTCCGGGCGGCCGGCGGCGGGATGCATACGGTCGTGAAGACGACCGTCTACCTCCGGGATCTTGCGGACTTCAAGGCCATGAACGAGGTGTACGCCGCGCATTTCGGGAGACACCGGCCCGCCCGTGCCACCGTTGCTGCCGCCGGGCTTCCCGCAGGAGCCGCGGTGGAAGTGGATGCAATCGCCCGCGTGGCTTCGGGGCGCGAACCCGGGGACACGAAGACCGCCTGATGCGCCCGCTGCTGCTCCTCCTCCTGACCCTGGTCGGCTGCGCCGCATTCCAGTCCGACTTCGACCCCTTCGAATCCGCCTCGGACCGGAGTCTCAACGTCAGGGTCTCGAACGAAAGTTATTCCACGGTCTCGATCACTGCCCTGGCGGCCGGCCGCCGAACCCTTCTGGGGCGCGCCGAGGGAAACACTCGGGTCGGATTCTCCATCCCCTGGCCGGGAGAGGGGGAGGTGCGATTCCTGCTGGAGATCCTGGGGGGCCAACGCTACACGACCGCCCCGGTGCTCATGGTTCCCGGAAGGCAAATAGAAATCCTGATCAGGGAGCCGCTCCAGAGGTCCGTCGTTCGGCGTTGACCGCGCCGTGTTATCGAGCCTCGCCCGAAGCTGCGGTGCGGAGTGGAAGGAAGGGGACCGAATCGCCCTGAACGGTGATCCACCCCTCGTACCACTGGGCGCGTCGTACGACCTCACCCCCCGGAAGGGCGCGCCAGGTCACGCTCTCCGTCGGAAGTAGGATCTGGCGATTTTCCTCCGAGAAGGAAGGGGGAAATCCTGCCCACCCGCCCGCCCCTTCCTGCGGATCCTCGGTGCGGAAGTGCCACTCCACCCGTCGAATCAGGGTGTCCGGACCGATTTCGATCACCCCTTCGAGATAGGGATCGTTCTTCCGGCGACCGCAGAATCTAAGAATCCATCCATCCACATCCGCTTTGTCCACATGGAGGGTGTGCAGATTTCCAAAGGACTCGCTGGCGAAGTGTGGGGCGAAGTCCGCCTCGAGGGGCGGGTACCCCCACGAGTCGTAGGACTGGGCCGAATCCGTCCGACGCACCGGAAAAGCGTAACCCTCCCGCTGCACCCTGCGATCCCAGCTCAAGCGAAGGAGCGGCGCGGAGGCGCGCGTACCGGGCTCGGCGCCGATCAACCCCGGCACTCCCGAGGAGCTGGCGGTCACGGTATCTACCCGGAGCTGGGTGTAGCTCGCGATCCCCACGGTGTCGAGCCCCGGATCAGTGCGCGCGGCGGCCAGACGCCAGAGCTCCCGCGCGGTCCGGTCGTCGCGCGCCGAGCAGATGTCGCGATCGGCGTCCACCTGGAGCCCCGTGATGGCGATCGGGGCCGCCACGAGAACCAAGTCGAGACTCGCCACACCCACGGGTACCGGAGCATCCAGCGCCTCATAGCCGAGGCGGCTCACCCGAATCCTCCACCCCTCCGACCAATCTTCGGGAGGAAGGAGCTCGAAATGTCCGGAGGGATCGGTCTGGCCGGATGCGAGCCGGCGGGTATCGAACCAGAGCTCCACCCGAGCCGACGCGACCGGCACACCCGAATCTTCTCGAACGACGCCTGTGAGGGGGGCATTCCCGCTCGGACCCGCCGCCGATCGGGCGAGGCCCATCGCGGGAAGAGTCAGGACGGAAAGCGCGACGAGGGAGAGTCGGTTCATTTGGGAGCGTAGGGGGTGGTCATTCTGAACGGTGATAGCCAGTTCCGCGTGCCGGAGTTCCCTCCCACGCCGACTGTCCGGCCGTGGGTGGCTGGGCGGGGCCTCGCCCGGACCTTCAGGAACCCGCCGCGAAAAAGAGCCGGATGACCACGAAGGTGATCAGGGGAATGAGAATGCAGGCGATCACGTTCAGGTAAATCCCCGCCCGAACCATGTGCCCCATCCGAATGAAGGTGCTTCCGAAGACGATGGCGTTCGGGGGGGTGGCCACGGGAAGCATGAATGCGCAGCTCGCGGCCAGAGTGGCCGGAATCGTGAGATAGAGGGGATCCGTTCCCAGGGACGCGGCCAGTCCCGCCAGGATTGGAATAAAGGCCGCCGCCGTAGCGGTGTTGCTCGTCAGCTCGGTGAGGAAGACGAGGAGCACCGTCACGAGAAACATGAGTCCTAGGGTCGGAACTACCCGGGCCGCCTCCAGGCTTCCCCCGATCCACTCCGCGAGCCCCGAGGACCCGATCGCTCCGGCCAGAGAAAGCCCGCCCCCGAACAGAAGAAGGATGTCCCAGGGGATTCGCTTCGCCCACTCCCAATTGAGCACCCCGTCACGCCCCCCCCGTCCGGACGGGATCAGGAAGAGGGAAATCATCGCGGCAATCGCGATCCCGGTGTCCGAAAGTCCCGGGATCGCCCGTTCGATGAGGGGACGAATGACCCAGGCCACGGCGGTGATGCCAAAAACCCAGGCCACACGGGTCTCGGCGGGGCTCCGGGGTCCAAGGGAATCTCGAAAGGAACGGAGGATTTGCGGGTTGAGCTCGGGACCGTGCGGGTCCACGAAGATCGCCACCCGGGTCAGTGCGATCCACGCGAGGGGAAGAAAGATGATGGAAAGAGGCAGGCCGACGACGAGCCACCTTCCAAAGCCGATTTCGATGCCGAGCTCCTGGGAGAGAAAACCGGCGAGGAGCGCATTCGGTGGCGTCCCGATCAGGGTCGCGATCCCCCCAATGCTCGCGCCGTATGCGATCCCGAGGAGGAGGGCGACCGCGAACCCGGATTCTTCCATCCGGCTCTCCGCTTCGCCGGGGCGATCCGACTCCCCGAGCACGACCTGGATCACCGAGACGCCGATCGGGAGCATCATCACGGCAACGGCCGTATTGCTCACCCACATGCTGAGGAATCCGGAGGCGGCCATGAACCCGCCGATCAATCTGCGGGGTGCGGTGCCGGTCACACCGATGATCGAAAAGGCCAAGCGGCGATGGAGATTCCACCTCTGCATCGCTTGGGCGAGCATGAAGCCGCCCATGAAGAGGAAAATTACCGGATTCGCGAAGGGAGCGGCCGCGGCTTCCACCGTGGAGACGCGCTCCAGGGGAAAGAGCACGATGGGGACGAGTGCCGTGACGGCGAGGGGAATGGCCTCCGTCACCCACCAGATCGCCATGAGCAGGCCGACACCGGCCACTTTCCAGGCGGTGTCGGACATCCCGCCGGGCGCCGGGACGATCAACGTCGCCAACAAGCTCACCGGACCCAGAAAAAGCCCCACGCGGGCCGCCGTTCGGCCGCCCGCGCCCGCCCCTGCCCGGCCGCTCTCTTCCAGCGCCATGCCGACCCTCCCCGGAAATCGATCCTGGCCGTTCCGGCTTACAAGGGGTTGGAACCCGGGCGGGGGCGCAAGGTCTTGTCTTCGCCGGGTGCACCGGGGCATCTTGCGCCACCACGCGGGGACCGGCGATCCGCGCACGGGCTCTCCCTCTCGCGGCCTGGAGCTCGTGGAGTTCGCGGGTTTCCCTCCGACCGAGGAGTGTCAACGATGAAACGAATCCTCCTTCCCCTCGACGGCTCGGAGTTTGCGGAGCGGGCGCTCGCCCCGGCGACGAGCCTGGCGGCACGGCTCGGCGCCGAACTGCACCTGGCGTCCGTCGTTTCGGACCTCCCTCCGATCCCGCTCGCGTCGGGCGACGGAGAGATCGTCTCCCGTTGGTTCGACGACGAAAAAAAACGGGCGGAGAAGTATCTCGGAGGGGTCCGGGACAAGCTCGCCACGTCCGGATCCACGACGCCCTTCGTCACCCATGTGCGGGTCGGCCCGGTCGCTCGGACGCTCGTCGGGATCGGGAAGGAGATCGGGGCCGATCTCGTGGTGCTCACGACCCATGGGCGCGGAGCGTGGCAGCGGGCATGGCTGGGGAGCGTCGCCGATCAGCTCCTCAGGCAGGGCACCTTCCCCCTGCTCCTCCTCCCGGGTGAAGAAGAAGGAGAGGATCCCTTCCGGGAATCCGACTTCCCCCACCATGTGCTCGTCCCGCTGGACGGGTCCACGGCCGCGGAGTCCGTTTTCGACCTCCTCCCCGCCGTCGTTCCCAGAGGAGGCGCGAAGGTGACCCTCGCCACCGTAATCCACCAACCCTTTCCGCTCTCCAGCGTTTACCTCCCGCATGCCGTGACCGAAGAGGCGCTCACGACGGAGAGGAGGACGCAGATGGAGAAGTACCTGACGACGGTCGCGGCGCAGCTGGCGACGCGCGGATTCGGAAAAGTGGACACGCGCATCCTGGATGGAGAAGATGCCGCCGGGGCCGTTCTGGAGGTGGCGGAGGCGGAAAAGGTGGATCTCATTGCCCTCTCGACGCACGGACGGGGCGGCGTGAGTCGGCTCCTTCTCGGGAGTGTCGCGGACAAGATCGTGCGCGGCTCCCGGCACCCCCTCCTCGTGGCGCACCGCCCGGAGGAGTGAGTCGCTGGGTCCCATCCACGTCATCGCGAATCCCAACGCGGCCGGAGGGAAGGGCGCGCGAGCGATTCCTCCGGTGCAACGGCTCCTCGAGCGCGCCGGCGCCGACTTCATCCTCCACCTCACGGAAGCCCCGAGGCACGCGGAGGCGATCGCGGCCCAGGCTCGGGATGCGGGAGCCTGGCGAATCCTCGTCGTGGGTGGGGACGGGACGATTCACGAAGTCGTGAGCGGTCTTCTTTCGGGAAAGGGGTTCGGTGCCGGTACCCCACCTCTTCCCGCGATTGCCGTCTTCCCGGTAGGAACGGGAAACGACTTCCATCGGCTCATCCGAGCTCCGAAGGGCCCGGAAGCCGCGGTCCGCGCCCTCCTCGGCGGAACCGAGCGTGCCTTCGACGTCGGGCATGCCCGCTGGCAAGGGGGGGAGGGACACTTCGTGAACCTGGTCGGCGTGGGGATCGACGTGGAAGTTCTCCGCAATCGGCCCCGCTTTGCGAAGCTCCCCGGGCTCCTCCAGTACCTGGCTGCGTTCGTGCCGGCGCTCGCGGGGTTTCGGCCGCTATCGCTCCAGGTCACCTTCGAGGGCCAAGGCACGCCAGGTGAAACCATCGAGGCCCCTGTCCTCATCTCCGCGGTGACCGTCGGGCATTCGATCGGCGGCGGCTTCCTCGTGTCCCCCGACGCGCGACCGGACGACGGGCTCTTGGACCTCTTCCTCGTGGAGAAGCTCGGCCTCGGAAAGGTGATACGATACCTTCCCGGCATCCTTCGGGGCTCGCTAAACGGAAAGCCCGAAGTGCACCAGGCGCAGGTTACGCGTGTAGAGATTCGTCCGATGGACGGACGACCCCTTTCCTTCGAGTTGGATGGCGAGTTGATGGCGGACGAGACCCCCTCCCTGGCGATCCAAGTGTTGCCCCGGTGCCTTCCGATCCTCGAGCCGGCCGGCGAAGCCGCATGAGGCGCGTGGAGGAAGTAGCCCTGAAGCTGGCACTACCGTTCGGGTTGGCGTTGCTTGGAGGGTTCCTCTTCGCTTCCCCGGCCGCGGGCCAACAAGGGCAGCCGCCGGGACAGCCGCAGTTTTTCCCCGCAGACTCGATCTTTCTCCCGCGCACCGGCACGGATGCCGCCGAGCCCGTGACGCCTCGCGGAGCCTTCCTCCGCGCTCTCGTAATCCCCGGCTGGGGACACGTCGCGACCCGGACCTACACGCGGGGAGGGTTCTACGTCGCTGCCCAGAGCGGCGGGCTTTGGATGCTCGGGACGGCCATGCGCCGGCGGTCCGACGCCCGATCTTTGGTACGCGTCGAACGCATGGCCGTGCGCTCTCGCTTGGAGGCCATGGGGATGTCCCATCCGGACTCTCTCAGTGCCGCGATTGCCGCGGATCCGGCCGTGCGATCATGGGAGGTGCTCGAGGAATCGCGAGGGCAACAGGTCGAGGACTGGGCGGCGGTCTCTATCTTCCTCGTCCTGCTCGGCGCGGCGGACGCCTTCGTATCCGCCCACCTCATGGACTTTCCCGAGCCCCTCGCGTTGCAGGCCGTGCCCGCGGGGCCGAGTGGCGGGGTGGAGCTGACGCTCTCCTTACCGCTGGGAAGGCGCCCATCCGGCTCCCGCGGACGCTGAAGGTTCAGCGCTCCCAGCTTTCGAGGACCGGCGGTACACCCTCCTCGATGACGAGGTAGGTGCCGCTCCTGACCCAGTCGCCCGAATTTAGGTAGAACCGTCCGGGGGCGACCTCCACGCGCATGGGAATGTGCGTGTGCCCGAGGAGGACGAGATCGATGTCCGGGTCTTCGAGGAGGCGGTCCCGCGCCCACTTTTCGAGAAATTCCGATCGCCTGCGATGTGCGTCCACAGGACCGGTCGTGGCCACCTCGGTTCGCGACACTCCGCGGGCGATCGCGGTGCCCCAGTCGGGATGCAGCCACCGAAATGCCCTGCGGCTGACGCGGCTTCGCAGGACCCGTTTCAGCATGCGGTACCTCAGGTCACCCCCGCCTAGACCGTCCCCGTGCGCCACGAGGGCGCGCCGCCCGGCGAGGTCGAGGTGGACCGGTCCGGGATGGAAGATGAGGCCCACTTCGTCGGTCAGGTACGACCCGCCCCACCAGTCGTGGTTGCCCCCCAGGAGATGGACCGGAACTCCGGAATCCACGATGCGGGCGAGGAGCCCCAGGACCCGCGTGTGCCCCCGGGGAATGACGGTTCCCCACTCGAACCAGAAGTCGAAAAGGTCGCCGTTGATCAGGAGGAGCCCTGCCCGCTCCCCGGCGAACTCGAGCCACCGGAGGAAGGCCGCTTCCAGCTCGGTTGGCGCGGCGCCGAGGTGCGCGTCGGATGCCACGTAGACGGCCTGGGAAGGCATGCCCGGGAACTTAGGGGGATCCCCAGGGGGTGGGAAGCCGGTCTCTGTGACCGAACCCGGCCGCGTGGTTATCTTGAATTCGACGCGTTGAATCGGGCCATGAACGCCCTCGAGGGGACCCGTGACGGTGAAGCCCGCGATGGAAACGGAGGTTTCGGAACGAGAGGCACCGCCCCGGCTTTCACGCGCCGCACGGGCCTACTTGGCGGCATCGCTCTTTGTAGTCGGCTCCTGCGCCTCCACCCCACCCCAAGTGGCCGAGCCACCTCTCGACGCGGGTCAACTCGCGAGCGCCGCGTCTCGGGCGTCGTCGCTCGACTCCCCTTACCGGCTGGTCTTTTCCTGGACGTACAACGAGCCGGGCACTCGGATCGGCGGGAGGGGTGTGGCGCGGATCGAACCGCCTTATCGCGCAAGGCTCGACCTTTTCCTCTCGAACGGCGAGTTGGCCGCGGCCGCCTCAGTCGAGGGCGACAACTTCCGGGTCAAGGCGGAGCGGCAGGCCGAGCTCCCACCTCCGGCGCTCCTCTGGGGCACGCTCGGGATCTTCAGGCCGGGGGAGCTGAGCCGGCTCCGTGGAGGGCGTTGGGAGTCGAGTGGCGTAGTCGAGCTCCGTTATTTCTCCACAATGGGCGGCGATCTCATTTACAGCCTTCGCGGAAACCGCGTCGAGCGCGTCGAGCTCCTCCAGGGGGAACGAGTCAATGAGGAGCTCCGGCTCGTGCGTGTGGACGGAGAGCGCTTCCCACGGGAGGCGACTTATCGGCATCTCGGCGAGGTCCGCGAGCTCCGAATTACCCTGGAAGAGGTTGAGAATGTCGAGACGTACCCGTCGGATATCTGGGACCTGGGGCTCTAAAGCCCCCGGGATCCTGGGCCTCTTCTTCGCCTGCGCCCTCGCGGGGTGCAACTACACCTTTCAGGCGGGTGCGGGGCTTCCCAACCATGTCCAAACGCTCGCGGTCATCCCCTTCGAAAACGAGACGGACCGGTTCGAGCTGACCGAGGAGTTGCATCAGCGGCTCGTGGACCAGCTCCCGCGAAGCTTCGGGGTCCGGACGGGAGGCGAAGACTTCGCTGAAGCGGTCGTGCGTGGACGAATCCTTCGTTACAGCGTGGACACCCCGCAATACCGCCCCGACCCCAGCGGTGGCCTGGGAGCGCAAATCATCGAGCGCCAGGTCCTCCTCACGGTCGAGGTCCAGGTGATTGACCAGGTCAACAACTTGATTCTCTGGGAAAACTCCGCACTCGCGGAACGCGGGGAGTTCCTCGAGGAGTCACAGTTCGAAGAGGACGGCCGCGAGCTCGCGATCACCCGGATCGTCCAGTCGATCATAGACGGCCTTCAGTCCAACTGGTGACCGGCGGGATGAAGCTCCGGATGGGAACACGTGGGTCGCGGCTCGCCCTGACGCAGAGCCGGTGGGTGGCCGATCGCCTGGAGAAGCGATCGGGCGCCGAGATCGAGCTCGTGACGATCCGAACCTCCGGGGACGTCCTCCAGGACCACCCCCTCTCCGAGATCGGCGGCCAGGGGATCTTCACGAAGGAGCTGGACTCGGCGCTCCTCGAAGGACGCGTCGACCTCGCGGTTCACTCGCTCAAGGACCTCCCCACCGAATCTCCACCCGGGCTTTCCATCGGAGCCATCCCCGAGCGCGAGGACGCGCGGGACGTCATCATCGCCTCGGAGGGGAGCGGCGCGACGCTCCTCACCCTTCCGGCCGGCGCGAGGATCGGAACCAGCTCCCTCCGGCGGATGGCGCTCGTCCGCGCGTCTCGCCCGGACCTTTGGGTCGAAGACATTCGCGGCAATGTCGAGACGCGGATCCGGCGCGTGGATGAAGGGGAGTTCGACGCGATCGTCCTCGCCGCGGCCGGGGTGCGGCGGCTGGGCCTCGCGGGCCGGATCTCGGAGTTCCTGGAGGCGGGGAGCTGGCTCCCCGCTCCCGGCCAGGGAGCGCTCGCGATCGTGGTGCGATCCGAGGATCGGGCCGGAGCCGGCTGGCTCCAGCCGCTGGACCACGAGCCGACGCGCGCGGCCACGGAAGCCGAGCGGGCCCTCCTCCATGCGCTCGGGGCGGGTTGCCGACTCCCGGTGGCCGCCCTGGGTCTCCCCTTCGACGGTGAAATTCGGCTGCGTGGACTCGTGGCCTCGCCCGATGGGCGACGGTTGGTGCGCGCGGAGGCCACGGGGCTCGCGGGTTCGTCGGTGGCGCTGGGGGAGCACGTCGCCGCCCGCCTCCTCGAACGCGGCGCCGACCTTCTCCTGGGGGCGCTTCAGCTGCCGGAAAGGGAAGGGGATCGTTGAACCGAAAAGAGGAGCGCGAATGACGCGCGCCGCCGGCCGAGGAGTGGATGCGCTCCGCCCCATTCGTCTGGAAGCGAATCCGTCCGCGTACGCGGAGGGGTCCTGCCTGGTCGCGTTCGGCGACACGCAGGTCCTCTGCGCCGCATCCGTCGAGGAGGGAGTGCCGGCCTGGCGTACGCCCGGGGGATCAGGATGGGTGACCGGCGAATATGCCATGCTTCCACGTGCCACCCATACGCGCGGGGCGCGCGAGCGCACCGGACCCCGGGGGAGAACCCAGGAGATCCAGCGGCTGATCGGGCGTGCGCTTCGGTCCATCGTGGACCTCGAGGCGCTCGGACCCCGGACCGTCATCGTGGACTGCGACGTTCTCCAGGCGGATGGGGGCACACGCACGGCATCGGTCACGGGCGGATGTGTGGCGCTTGCCTTCGCCTGCCGGAAACTCGCGTCGGAGGGACTGATCGAGCGGTCGCCACTGAGAGGGCTCGTCGCCGCCGTCAGCGTGGGGCTGATCGGCCAGGAGGTCCTCCTCGACCTGGACTACCGCGAAGACGTGGCGGCGCGGGTGGACATGAACGTAGTTGCCACCGCCGACGGAAACCTGGTCGAGGTGCAGGGGACGGCGGAGGGCGATCCCTTTCCGCGGACGGATTTCGAGAGGATGCTCGACCTCGCCGAGAGGGGCATCCACACTCTCGCTTCGCGACAACGCGCCCTTCTCGACGGCCTGGTTCCGTGAGACTCGTTGTCGCGACCCGGAGCGCTCACAAGCTCGGCGAGATCCGGGCGATTCTCCGTGGGGTCCCCGGGCTCGAGCTCCTCGACCTCAACGATGCCGGTGTGCGCCCCACCGCGGAGGAGGAGGACATCGAGCGCTTCGAGACCTTTGAAGAAAATGCACTCGCGAAGGCCCGGCATTTCCACACCCTTTCCGGACTTCCCGTGGTCGCGGACGACTCCGGAATCTGCGTGGACGCGCTTGGCGGCCTCCCGGGTGTGCGGTCCAAGCGTTTTTGTCCTGGAGGCGAGCTCCTTACGGACGAGGAGCGGGACCGGGCGAACAACGAATACCTTCTCAGGCTTCTCGGCGACCTCGACCTGGCCGAGCGGAAGGCGAGTTACGTGTGTATCGCCGCGCTCGTCGAGGGCGAAGGGCCGCCGCACCTATTCGAAGGGAAGGCTTCGGGTCTGATCCTGGGAAACGCCCGGGGAAAGGGGGGATTTGGATACGATCCCCTTTTTTTCGATCCCCTGGAAGGAAAGACCTTCGCCGAGCTCTCTCCCGCGGAGAAAGACGCGCGAAGCCATCGCGGCGCGGCCTTTCGAGCGTTGGCCGGGCATCTGATCGCCTCCCGGGCAAACAAAGGTTGAGTCCGGCGAAGGCCAGGCCGGCGGAAATCGGGCCCAACGAGGACGCCTCCGCGCTTCGCATCCTCTGGAGCGACGGACACGTTTCGGAGTATGCGCCGCGCGACCTTCGGCTCGCCTGCCGCTGCGCGGGATGCGTGGATGAGCTGACGGGAGAGCCCCGCCTGGAAGCCGCGAGCGTCCCCGAGGATCTGTTTCCCGTCGCTATCCATTACGTCGGCAAGTATGCGCTTCGATTCGATTGGAGCGACGGTCACGGAACGGGGATCTTTCCATTCGACTACCTCCGCGCGATCTGCCCCTGCGAAGATTGCGGCGGTTCCGGACCGGATCTATAATCGGCGCCACTTTCCGGCGCGACGCTCCGAGTGCGCGGGGCTCGGGCCGCGACGGCACTCCGCGGAGACCACGATGAAAAGCTGGAAGCTGGCTTTAGTGCTCGTCGGGACACTTATGGGGTCCCCGGTCACCGCGCGGGGAGCGCAGAGTGCGGCCCAGCCGGCCCCGGATCAGAACTGCGCGTTCGTCGCACAGGCGAACGCCGATGCCAGCGCGGGAACGCCGAATATCCAACACGACGGATCTCCGCTCCCCGGCATCCCGGCGCCGGACATCTCCGCCGGGTTCGGCGGTATTCCGCGCTCCGCGCAGCCTCCCCTGACCGCTACGCAACGGCGCATCCTCGAATGCACATATCATCTCGCGGAAGCGAACGCGGAGATGCCTTACACGCTTTTCGTTCCCACTTCGTACGATCCCGATGTCCCGATCGCGCTGATCGTGGATCTCCATGGACTGAACATTACCCCTCTCCAGCAGATCCTCTTCGACGGGACGACGGACTTCGCGGAACGTTACGGCTTCATCGTCGTCGCCCCAATGGGCTTCAACCTCTCCGGATGGTGGGGGAGCCGCCCTGGAAGTGCCGTCGAATCCGCACAGATGAATCCAGCCACCGGAGCGCGGTACACGACTGGCGAGCTCTCGGAGATCGACGCGATGAAGGTTCTCGGCCTGATTCGCGAGAGTTACAACGTGGACGAAGACCGCGTCTATCTCATGGGTCACTCGATGGGAGGGAGCGGGACTTACCACTTGGGCGGGAAATACAATGACGTCTGGGCGGGGGTGGCGCCCCTCGCCGGCGCCGGAGGGATCACGAGCGCGGAGGCGGCCGCGAGCTTCGCGTCCGTTCCGGTGTTCCTGATGCACGGCGAATTCGATTCGATCGTGAGCGCCAATGGTTCCCGCCGGTCCGCCATGTGGCTCCAGGAGATCGGTGCGCAGCATCTCTACGTCGAGGTTCCCGGCGCGGATCACGAGTTTTGGATCCGCAGAGGCGCCGAGCACATGGAGAAGGTCTTCCACTTCTTCAGCGCGGTGTCGAAAGGGACCAACGTGGGACCCATCACTCCCGGCATGATTCCTCCCCCGGCGAATCAGGGCCGGGGCGGGGCCACACCGGGAACGCCAGGCGGTTGAGGCGCACGCGGGGGGCAGGACTCTCCGCTCTCCGCCTCATAGTTTCCCACCCCAAAACCTCTGAGCCGCAAGGGATCTCCATGACCTTCATCCTCGCGCTCGACCAAGGAACCACCAGCTCCCGGGCGATCGTCTTCGACCGCGAGGGAGGAATCGCTGCGGTCGCGCAGAAAGAATTCGAGCAGATCTTCCCGCGTCCGGGCTGGGTCGAGCACGACCCCCGGGAGATCTGGTCGTCCCAGATGGGAGTCGCGGCGGAAGCTCTGTCCCAAGCAGGGATCACCTCTAAAGAGGTCGCGGCCATCGGCATCACGAACCAGCGCGAGACGACGGTCGTCTGGGAGCGGAAATCAGGAAAGCCGATCCACAACGCAATCGTCTGGCAGGACCGGCGCACGGCCGAGCTCTGCGATCGACTCAGATCGGAAGGGCACGAGCCGGTCTTTCGCGACAAGACTGGGCTCGTCCTGGACGCATATTTCTCCGGGACGAAGGTGCGCTGGATCCTGGACGAAGTCTCCGGCGCAAGAGAGAAGGCGGAGAGAGGCGAGCTCTGCTTCGGCACGATCGACAGCTGGCTGATCTGGAACCTGACGAAAGGAGGACTGCACGTCACGGACGCCACCAACGCCAGCCGGACACTCCTCTACAACATCCACACGGGGGAGTGGGACGATGAGCTCCTCGGCACCCTCCAGGTTCCGCGCTCGCTCCTCCCCGAGGTGCGTGCGTCGAGCGAGGTGTATGGGGAGACCGCCCGGGGAGTCTTCCCCGATCCCATCCCGGTCAGCGGTGTGGCGGGCGACCAGCAGGCCGCGCTCTTCGGCCAGCGCTGCACGCAACCGGGGATGGTGAAAAACACCTACGGCACCGGCTGCTTCATGCTTCTGAACACGGGCACGGAGGCGGTCCCTTCGAAGAACAACCTGCTCACCACGGTCGCCTGGAAGGTGGCTGGCACCACCGAATACGCCCTCGAGGGAAGCGTCTTTATCGCGGGCGCGGTGGTCCAGTGGCTGCGGGACGGGCTCAAGCTCATTCGATCGGCCTCCGAAGTCGAAGAGCTTTCCCGTACCGTCCAGGACAATGGCGGGATCTACATGGTGCCGGCCTTCGCCGGGCTGGGCGCCCCGCACTGGGACCCATACGCGCGCGGAACGATCGTTGGGATCACCCGGGGTACGACCGGCGGGCACTTCGCGCGCGCCGCCCTCGAAAGCATCGCCTATCAGGTCGCGGACGTTCTCGAAGCGATGCAAGCGGACTCCGGGATCGATATTCGGGAGCTCCGAGTGGACGGCGGGGCGGCCCAGAACAATCTCCTCATGCAATTCCAGGCCGATCTTCTCCAGGTCCCGATCGTCCGGCCCGAGGTCTTCGAGACCACGGCGCTCGGGGCTGCGTACCTGGCCGGTTTGGCCGTGGGCTACTGGAAGGACGAGGAAGAAATCTCGTCGCAGTGGAAGGCGAATCGCCGCTTTAACCCGGAGATGCGGAGCGACGCGGTCGCCGCGCTCCGGGCGGGGTGGCGAAAGGCGCTGGACCGCGCCAAAGCGTGGGACCGCTAGTCACTCCGCGGAGGGAATGGCGCCATGCGGAGAGAGCTGATGACACGGGCGCTGGAGACCCAGAAGGACCCGTGGGACGTCATCATCATCGGGGGGGGCGCGACCGGCCTCGGGTGCGCCGTGGACGCATCGTCCCGCGGATACCGCACGCTTCTCCTGGAACAGCACGACTTCGCCAAGGGAACGTCGAGTCGTTCGACGAAGCTCGTACACGGGGGAGTCCGGTATCTCCGCCAGGGAAACGTCTCGCTCGTCCTCGAGGCACTCAAGGAGAGGGGCCTCCTCCTACGCAATGCGCCCCACCTCGTACGAAATCTACCTTTCGTCGTTCCAAACTATAGCTGGTGGGAAGGGCCGTTTTACGGCATCGGCCTGAAGATGTACGACGTTCTCGCCGGCCGTTCAGGATTCGGGCGGTCGAGGCACCTATCCAAGGCGGAGACGATCGAACGGATTCCGACGATCGAGCCGGAGGGATTGGACGGTGGGGTCATCTACTTCGACGGCCAATTCGATGACGCGCGCCTCGCGATCAACCTCGCCCAGACGGCGGCAGAGCAGGGGGGGATCCTTCTCAATTACGTGAAGGTCACCGGACTTCTGAAGGAAGAGGGCGAGATACGCGGGGTTCGTGCCGTGGATCAGGAGAGCGGGGCATCTTACCAGCTCTCCGCGAAGGTGGTCGTCAATGCCACGGGAGTCTTCTCCGACACGGTGCGGCAGATGGACGATCCGGAGGCGGTGCGAATGATCTCACCCAGCCAGGGGGTGCATATCGTTCTGGACCGATCCTTTCTTCCCGGCGACAGCGCCATCATGGTGCCCAAGACCGACGATGGGCGCGTCCTATTCGCGATTCCCTGGCACGACCGTGTTGTGGTCGGTACGACCGACACTCCCGTCGCGACAATCTCGCTCGAACCGCATCCCCTCGCGGAGGAGGTGTCGTTCCTCCTGGAGCACACGGCCCGCTATCTGACTCAGGATCCGAAGCCCGAGGACGTCCTCAGCGTCTTCGCGGGCCTTCGACCTCTCGTCAGCCACGACTCCCACGAGGGGACCGCGTCCCTTTCCCGGGACCACACACTCGATATCTCAGACTCCGGTCTCGTGACGATCGCAGGCGGCAAGTGGACCACCTACCGGAGGATGGCGGAGGACACGATAGACCAGGCGGCCACCCTGGCGGGACTCGAGGACCGCGAGTCGGTCACCAAGGGGCTCCATATCCACGGATACCACACGCGGGCGGACGAATTTGCCACCCTGTCGGACTATGGTGCCGACGCTCCCCTGATCCAATCGCTGATGCAGGAGGACCGGCGTTACGGGGAGCGCCTACATCCCGACTACGATGTGCGTGTGGCCCAGGTCGTTTGGGCCGTGCGGCACGAGGCGGCCAGAACCGTCGAGGACTTCCTCTCCCGCCGCAGCCGCATGCTCCTCATCGACGCCCGCGCGAGCATGGTGATGGCGCCCCAAGTGGCGCGGTGGATGGCGGAGGAGTTGGGTCGGGACGCGGGATGGCAGGAGTCTCAGATCGAGGCCTACGCGGTTCTCGCATCGGGATATCTCTGGTCGGAGAGCGGGTTCACCGCTGCGAGCGCATAAAGATTCCTCGGTCTCTTCCTCACATCTCTTCAACACTAGGAACCCGACCATGTCACCCTTCATGGCTGAATTCGTCGGCACGGCTCTCCTCCTCCTCTTCGGCGACGGCGTCGTGGCGAACGTCGTCCTCCGGGGCACCAAGGGGGCCGACTCGGGATGGATCGTGATCACATGGGGGTGGGCGATGGCCGTCTTCGTGGCGGTTTTCTGCGTCGCGGCCTTCAGCGGGGCGCACATCAATCCCGCCGTGACGGTCGGGCTCGCGGCCGCGGGAGAGTTTCCCTGGGACATGGTTCCGAGTTATCTGGCAGCCCAGTTCCTCGGAGCGGGCCTCGGAGCCTTTCTCGTGTGGGTGCACTATCACCCGCACTTCGGCGCCACGACCGATCTCGATGCGAAGCTCGCGGTCTTCTGCACCGGTCCCGCCATTCGCCGCACCGGAGCCAACTTCATTTCGGAAGTGATCGGGACGTTCGCCCTCGTCTTCGCGGTCCTCTACCTCGCCGCACCGAACGTGGCAGGATTGGACGGCGGCCCCGGGGGGCTCGGAGCGATCGATGCGCTCCCCGTGGGGCTCGTCGTGCTCGTCATCGGGCTCGCCCTCGGGGGCACCACCGGGTACGCGATCAATCCCGCACGCGACCTGAGCCCCCGAATCATCCACGCCATCGTGCCGATGCCGGGAGGGAAGCGCGACAGCGACTGGAGTTACGCCTGGATTCCGGTCGCCGGCCCGCTGGCCGGAGGAGTCCTCGCGGCAGTCGCCTACATGGCCCTGAGCGGCGGTTCGGTGAACGTCCTGGGGTGACCTGACATCACCGCGAAGCGAGCTCGTCGGAACGCGTCATCGCCATGAGTCCCACATCCAGATATTCACGATTCCGCACCGCCGATCGTGGTCCCACGCATAGGCGATGGGGACGTCAATCGCGTCCTTGTAGACTTCGATTCCGGCTATGTCCGCAAGCGGGAGATAATCAATGGGATACAGAAGGGGCCAACGGTTGAGCCGCACGTCAATGCAGTCCTCTCCATTTCCGGAGTCGGGGTGCCAGAGAGTCTTGTATCCGCTGGGACTGACGCGGACCGCGAGGCCTGCCACTTCGGCAATGTGGTCCGTGAGGGATGGCGGCTTCAGGAGGCCAACGATCGCTCCCGCCAGGAACGTCCCCTTCTCCAGGAGTTGGTTTCGGCGAACCCATGCCTCACCCCGGGTGACCCAGGGCGCAGGAGGCGCCCTCGCAATGACCGGATCCAGGGCGATCGGCCGCGGCTCGAGGGCGATGGCGGAAAGGGCTAGGTCTTCACTCGCACCGACGAAAAGGGAGTCGATCCCGGGCCCGACATAGGCAAGATGTTCGACTTCGAGCCGGAGCGGCCCGCCGCCCGCCCGAAGCGACACCCGGAATAGACCCTCACTGTCGGAGACGCCGGTTCCCACCAGTTCTCCCTCGGCATTCCGGATTGCCACTTGCACGGCCGCGATCCCGGCCTGAGTCCCCTCGTCCACAAAGCGGCCGGATATCGCCTGGCCCCTGAGAGAGCTCGGTACGGCAAGCAGGACAACAAAGGCCGCGGCGCCGAGGGCCGCGCAGCGAATTTGGGAACCGGCCGTTGCGGGTCGCATCGCACTTCCTGTCCATCTGTCGCGACGAGAAACTTCCGGGTCGAATCTACCCGCTGCACGGCGGCCCGCGCCAATGCCTCGTTGCGTAAAGCGTTCCTCCGGTGCCGGGTTCGCCCTAGATTTGCCTCAAACCCCGGGGTGGCAAGGCTCCCCGGGGGGGAAGCGGCAGGGATACTTCAGTGCGACGAACGTGGTTTCGGGGCGTGGCGCAGCTCGGTAGCGCGCCTGCTTTGGGAGCGCATTTCTGCCGTCGGCCAGCGTCGGCTAGCGTTGGGAATGCTGGATTCAGCCGTCGGTTGGGTCCGGGGGCGTCGGCCGGCGTCTGAGCAGTAGTCGACCCAAATTGGATGCAAGCACGCTCGCCCGCCTCTCATCTGTGACGTCGCCGAGGCAGCGCCGACGCGCAGGATTGCGATGAGTTCGGGCCGCTACTACGTTGCTCGTCGCCTTCCGCTACCCCAGCGTCCGCCACCTCCGTTGGCGGCTCCGTTGAGAAGGAGCCTCACAGCTCGACTTGGGGTTGGACCTCATCCCCTGAGGTCGTTATGGCACCGGCGTCCGTCACTTCGGCCAAGTCCGCGATAAGACTGCTCCGATTCGCTGCTCCGGCACTCTTTCTCATTTCCTGCGATAGCGACTCGGCGACCTCACTCATCGAGCCCATGGAGCCGGCATTCTCGGTCGTCTCGGGCAACGAACAAGTCGGCGCGCCCGGGGTGGAGCTTGCCGACCCCCTGGTTGTTCGCGCCGAGGATTCTCGCGGCCGTCCACTGAGAGGACAGATCATCAACTTTCGAGTAGTCAGCGGGGGAGGCACGGTGTTCGCAGGTGCCGCCATCACGGATCAACAGGGCACTGCTCGTGAGCGATGGACTTTGGGCAGTGAGGGCGTCCAGCGTGTCGAGGCGAGAGCAGTGGATCCTGCGACCGGTGCTCCCCTGATATTTGGCGTATTCACGGCGACCTTTCTCGATGGGGAAGCCCCGCTCGTCCAGCATGCTGCTGCGCTACCGAACCCCGCGCTCACGACCGACGTCGTGCAGCTTACGGCCCAGGCAAACGACCTCGGCACCGGTGGCTCTTCCATCGCCTCTGCTGAATTTCAGGTGGATGGAGGATCGTTTACCGCGATGGCTGCAGCGGATGGGACCTTTGACGAGTCCGACGAGCTGGTGATTGGGCACCTCCAGGCGCCATCCGTCGGAGTGCACGAGATCTGCATTCGCGCGACCGATACTGCCGCGAATTTGAGCGGCACAGCGTGCGTCACCTTGACCGTCACGGAACCGATTGCCACGGACTTCACTGGACTGTGGGCCCACGAGCAGATTGACTACGTGTGCGGTGCGCCGGATCTGCCGCTTGTTAATGTCTCCTTCAGCAGTTTGGGGGTGACTCACACCGATCTGCTCATCACGCTCACGTCAGTAGGAAGTGACAAGCCAGGTGTCATGTTCGGGCAACCCCCATTCGATGGCGCGTTCACGGTCAACTCAGCCTACTCGGGGGGTGAGTTTTACGAGATTGTGGGATCCTTCGATTCAGCTAATACCATGACAGCGGTCCTCACGATTGAGTTCGTCGGAGAACCAGCCGGCACAGACTGCGTCAACCAGACCTTCGCGATCAACGCGATTCGAATGTAGGCCATGACCGGAGCAGTGGTGAGGCCGTGCAGGCACGGACCTCTCTCGTGGTTGGGTCCACACGCTGACCGTTCCGTACTTCAGCGGGCCCGCTTTGGGAGGAGATTATCTTCGGGGATCACGACCGCCCGGCTTTCGACCCCGAAGTGAAGTAGCGGACCGTAGACACAAGCGTCAGAAACTCGCCTCCACCCCCCTTCGCCCGCTCCGCATCACTGCCGACGAACGAAGAGGGTCTTGACCCGAGCTGGGCTGGGTCGCGTGATTTTCAATGTGCGGGGCAAGGTACCCTGTGAGAACGCAAGCAAGGAGGCTGGATGCACTTCCCAAAGGGTGCTCCGATCAGTCCGAGGTACGCTGAAGGGGACGAGGTACAACTCAAATCCGGTGGACCTCGCATGACGGTCGCTTCCCTTGAGGCCGTCGGCGACGGCCTCGGCGGGTTCACGATCGAATGTATGTGCGAGTGGTTCGTCGGTGCATACCGCGAGTCGGCGACGTATCCCGAAGATGCGTTGGAAGCCGCCGCAGACGTTCCCGCTCCGGGCCGAGTTGGATTCCGGGTCTGATCGAAATCGGGAGATAAGTGACCCGCGCCCGTGCCCAATCGCCGCTTGGCCCCAGCCGAGCGCACCAGACAGGGCAGGACCGAAATGTTGTGCCCTATTCGTGCCCTAATGAGTGCTTGGAGCACGTGGCACAATGTAGTTAACGCATTGTAGGAGAAACACTTGCGGGGCGTGGCGCAGCTCGGTAGCGCGCCTGCTTTGGGAGCAGGAGGTCCCCGGTTCGAATCCGGGCGCCCCGACTGACGGTATGATCCAGGAGTCCCGCGACCGGATCTGGTGAGCGAAGCGAGCCTAATCCGGGCGCCCCGACTGTTCTCGAAGAGCTACGCGGCTCGGGTCGAAAATTCCCACCTCCGTCCTCTCAACGGACCGCGACACCTTGAGCCCATCCGGAGATGACCTCTCCCTGGTCCAGCGTGCCCGCCTCCATGGCAACCGACGGGCCATCGTCGTGCCGGAGGGGGTCTTCACCTACGCGGACCTTCTGGCTTCTTCGTCAGCGGTGGCGCACGCCCTCCTTTTGGACGCCACGGATCTCGCGGAGGAACGCGTAGCCTTCCTCGCCCCGCCCGGTTTCGACTACGTCGCGGTCCAGTGGGGGATCTGGCGGGCCGGCGGTATCGCCGTCCCCCTGGCGACCTCCCATCCGACGCCCGAGCTCGAATACGTCCTGGACGACGGAGAGCCGGCCGCCCTCGTCCTCCACCCGGAGCTCGCGGAGCGAATTCGGTCCGCCGCGGAGAATCGCGGAATCCGCGTCCTCCTCACGTCGGAGATCATTCCACGACTCCCGGAAATCCCGTCCCGGACATTCCCGACCCTGGACCGGGGCCGCCGCGCGCTGATGCTCTACACCAGCGGAACCACGGGGCGCCCGAAGGGGGTCGTCACCACCCACTCGAATCTGGAGGCCCAGGTCGCCTCTCTCGTGGACGCGTGGGAATGGAGCGCCGACGATCAGATTCTCCTCGTTCTTCCGCTGCACCACGTGCATGGCATCGTCAACGTGCTCACCTGCGCGCTCTGGTCGGGTGCATGTTGCCAGATCCTCCCCGGCTTCGACGCCGAAGAGACGTGGAGAGGCATCGCCCTCGGCGACCTCACCCTCTTCATGGCCGTCCCGACGGTTTATTCGAAGCTTCTCGCGAGCTGGGAAGCGGCTTCCCCCGCTCTCCGTGAGGCGAGGTCCGAAGGGTGCCGGGCCATGCGGCTCATGGTTTCGGGATCCGCGGCCCTTCCCGTCACGCTCCTCGAGCGGTGGAAGGAGGTGAGCGGTCATGTCCTCCTCGAACGTTATGGGATGACGGAGATCGGGATGGCCCTCTCGAACCCTCTCCGGGGAATGCGGCGCCCCGGATTCGTCGGGCAGCCACTGCCCGGAATGAAGGTCAGACTCGTGGACGAGGAGGGAAGGGAAGTCCCTGCGGGGTCGGAAGGGGAGATCGAAGTCCGCGGTCCCACAGTGTTCAAGGAATATTGGCGGCGGCCCGAAGAAACGGCGCGTTCGTTCCGGGAGGGGTGGTTCAAGACCGGTGACGTCGCGGTCGTCCTGGACGGCGACTATCGAATCCTGGGCCGCCGAAGCGTGGACATCATCAAGACCGGAGGTTATAAGGTGTCGGCCCTCGAGGTCGAGGAAGTTCTTCGCACGCATCCGGAAATCGCCGAGTGCGCCGTCGTCGCGATTCCGGACGAGGAGTGGGGGGAACGGGTGGGGGCCGCCGTCGTCCCGCATGAGGGATGCGAGGTGGAGGCGGCCTCCCTCCGTACCTGGGCGAAGGAACGGCTCGCGCCGTACAAGGTGCCTTCCGTCGTTCTGGCCCTGGCGCATCTCCCGCGCAACGCCATGGGAAAAGTCACGAAGCCCGAGGTCACGAAGCTCTTCAAGGAAGCGGCCCCGTGATTGACGCGATTTTCGAAAACCTGCGGGAATACTGGCAGCTCCACTCTCTTCTCGCCCTCTACACGGTGATGCTCGCCTGGCACGCCTGGAAAGGGAACAAGGATACGAAGGGGCTCGCGGACTACTACGTGGGCGGACGCTCGATGGGCGGGGTCGTTATCGGGCTCTCCTTCTTCGCAACCTACGGGAGCACGAACAGCTTCGTGGGATTCGCCGGGCAGTCCTATGCGTGGGGGCTTCCCTGGTTTCTCCTCGTCCCCTTTCTCGTCGGCTTCGCGCTCCTGGCCTGGATTGCCATCGCTCCGCGCCTCCGCCGCTTCACGGAAGCGCTGGACTCGCTGACGATCGCGGACTTCGTCGGTCTCCGATTTTCGAGCACGCCGGCGCGCGTCTTCGCGGCGAACATCATCCTCTTCGCCTCCTTTTTTTATCTGAGCGCGGTTTTTCAGGGAATCGGTCACCTCCTCGAGTATTACATGGAGATGCCGTATGTCTGGGCGATCGGGGTCGTCTTCCTCGTCACCATGCTCTACACGGCGGTCGGAGGATTCATCTCCGTCGTGCGTACGGACGCGATCCAGGGAGTGGTTCTCGCCATCGCGGGCATCGTCCTGATCTGGGGAACGGCGAGCGCGGCGGGAGGACTCGGTGCCATGGAATCGCTCAGGGCCACACCGGAGGGAGCTCAGCTCCTTTCGTTTCGAGGAGGAATCGCTCTTCCGCTCCTCCTCGGCACACTCTTTTCGGCGACCGTGAAGATGGCCGTGGAGCCGCGCCAGCTCTCGCGCTTTTACGCCCTCGCAGACGCCAGGGCCCTGAGGACCGGGATGTGGGTCTCCGTCGGGCTTTTCGCCGTCGTGTACGCGTGCCTGGTTCCGCTGGGCCTCTTTGCGCACGGCATCCTGGGCTCGGGAATCACGGATACCGACCTCGTCGTCCCGCAGCTCCTCATCTCACGCGAAGTCTTCAGCTCCGGAACCGCGGCCTTCTTGATGGTCGCCATGGTGGCCGCTGCGATGTCGTCCGTGGACAGCGTCCTCCTCGTCATGGCTTCGACCTGCGAACGCGACATCGTCGGTATCTTCCGGCCCGGTCAAACGGATGCGGGTGCCCTGCGGCAAACGCGGTGGTACGTGGCCCTCTTCGCATCCATCACGGCCGTCATCTCTCTGAACCCGGCGTCCGGGATCGTGACCCTGACCGCCTTTTCGGGCGCCCTCTACGCTGCCTGCTTTTTCCCGGCCGTTCTCCTCGGGCTCTTCTGGCGCCGCGGGAATGGACCGGTCGTCATGTCGTCGTTCGTGGCGGGGCTCGTCGTCCTTCTCGTCTGGGAATACGTCCCGGGTTCCGCCGTCATCCACGAAGTTTTCCCGGCGGTCCTTCTGTCTTTCGGGGCGTACGTCGGGGTCGCGGTCCTGACTCCGCCTGCCCGCGTCGAAACGGTGGATCGACTCTTCGGCGAGCTGGAAACCGAGGCGTTGGCCGCCGCCTCGGCCGTTCGCGGATGAAGGTCGAATCGTCTCCTCGGTTGACCTCCGGCGACAAAACTCTAGACTTGGCCCATCCCGGTTTTCACCCCAACGCTCCGCTGCTTCCGCATCCCTCCGGTCGTACTGGAGGAAGAATCGGCCGGGCACTCCCGCGAAGCCTCTCCGACATGAAGCCGACCGAACGTCCGAATAACCCCGCCTTCGGGTCGGGGCCCACCACAAAACGTCCCGGCTGGACCCTCGACGCACTGAAAGGCGCCCTGGTCGGGCGCTCCCATCGAGCGGCTCCCGCCAAGGAACGCCTCGCCGAGGTCATCGAGCGGTCGCATTCACTTCTCGGGCTCCCGAAGGACTACCGGCTCGGAATCGTGCCGGGTTCGAACACCGGGGCCTTCGAGATGGCGCTCTGGTCTCTTCTCGGCGCGCGCGGGGTGGACATCCTCTCCTGGGAGAGCTTCGGTGCGGGCTGGGTGAGCGATGTCCGCAAGCAGCTCAAGCTCCCGGATGTCCGAGCCTTCGAAGCTTCCTACGGAGAGCTTCCCACCCTCGAGTCGGTGAGTTCGGCCCGGGACATCGTCTTCGTCTGGAATGGGACCACGTCCGGTGTTCGGGTCCCGAATGGGGACTGGATCGCCCCGGACCGGGAGGGCCTGACCATTTGCGACGCGACATCGGCCGTTTTCGGGATGGAGATTCCCTACGACCGGCTCGATGTCGTCACCTATTCCTGGCAGAAGGTGCTCGGCGGGGAAGGGGCGCACGGGATGATCGCGCTGAGCCCGCGCGCGGTCCAACGGCTGGAGAGTTACACGCCGCCCTGGCCCCTCCCGAAGGTCTTCCGACTGACCAAAGGCGGAAAACTTCTCGACGGAATCTTCAAGGGAGAGACGATCAATACTCCTTCCATGCTCTGCGTCGAGGACGCATTGGACGGCCTGCGCTGGGCGGAACGTGTCGGAGGCGGACCCGGCCTCATGGAACGCACGCGGAAGAACTTCGCGGCGATCGCGGGGTGGGTCGAGCGAACCCCCTGGGTGGACTTTCTGGCGCGCAGCCCGGAGACGCGTTCTCCGACCTCCATCTGTCTGAGCGTGGTTGCGCCCGAGGTCACCGCGCTTCCGGAAGAAGACCGGGCGAAGCTCATCAAGCGCATGGTCTCCCTCCTCTCCGAAGAGAAGGTAGCCTACGACATCGCGGCCTACCGCGACGCTCCACCGGGACTTCGGATCTGGGGAGGCGCGACGGTGGAAGCCTCCGACCTCACCGCCCTCACTCCTTGGCTGGACTGGGCCTTCACCGAGGCGGCCCGTGGCTAAGGTCCTCATCGCGGACAAGCTGAGTCCAGCGGCCGTCCAGGTACTCACCGACCGGGGAGTCGAGGCGGACTACCGCCCAGGCCTGTCCGAAGACGAGTTGGTGGCCCTCGTCGGCGCCTACGATGGGTTGGCGGTACGCTCGGCCGTGAAGGTCACGGAGAGAGTCCTCGACGCCGGCGACCGCCTCCGGGTCGTCGGGCGCGCCGGGATCGGCGTGGATAACATCGACGTTCCCGCCGCGACGGCACGGGGCGTGATCGTCATGAACACCCCCTTCGGGAATTCCGTCACGACGGCGGAACATGCGATCGCCCTCATGATGGCATTGGCCCGTCAGATCCCGGCGGCCGATCGCTCGACCCGTAGCGGGAAGTGGGAAAAATCTCGCTTCATGGGGATGGAGCTCGCCGGGAAAACACTGGGCCTCATCGGATGCGGAAACATCGGGTCGATCGTCGCTTCCCGGGCTCAGGGGCTCGGGATGAAGGTCATGGCCTACGACCCCTTTCTTTCTCCCGAGCGCGCCCAGGAGTTGGGTGTCGAGCGGGCCGAGCTCGACGAGCTCCTGGCGAGGGCCGACGTGATCTCGCTTCATACTCCGCTCAACGATAGCACGCGCAACATCCTGAGCCGGGAGGCGCTCGCCCGCACCAAACCTGGCGTCCGCATCATCAACTGCGCGCGTGGCGGTTTGATCGACGAAGCGGCACTCCATGAGGCCGTGGTCTCGGGGCACGTCGCGGGGGCGGCGGTGGATGTCTTCGAAATGGAGCCCCCGGGGGATCATCCCCTTTTCGAGCTGGACAATGTGATCGTGACGCCGCACCTCGGGGCGAGCACGGGGGAGGCGCAGGAAAAGGTTGCAGTCCAGATCGCACAACAGATGGCCGACTTTCTCCTCACTGGCGCCGTCGCGAACGCCGTAAACATGCCCTCCGTCACCGCCGAGGAGGCCCCGCTTCTGGCGCCCTACATCGCGCTCGCGCGCCAGCTCGGCAGCTTCGCCGGCCAGATCACCGAGACCGGGCTCCAGGGCGTCACGATCTCTTATTCCGGGCATGCGGCGACACTGAACAACCGGCCGGTCACCGCCGCCGCGCTCGAGGGACTCCTCTCGCCGCTCCTGGCGAGCGTCAACGCGGTGAACGCCCCCGTGCTCGCCCGTGAACGGAACATCCACGTGACGACCGTCGAGCGGGACCGGGCGGAGGGATACGAGACGCTCATCCGACTCACCGTGAGCACCGAACGGGGAGATCGAACCGTGGCCGGCACGCTCTTCCAGGGCGGGGGACCCCGCCTCGTGGAGATCCAGGGGATCGCCATGGAGGCACGCCTGGCCCCGCGGATGCTGTTCACCCGCAATTCGGACCGGCCCGGGTTCATCGGGGCACTGGGGACCGCTCTGGGGGACAACGGCATCAACATCGCTTCGTTCCACTTGGGACGGAACGAGTCGGGTGACGCGCTCGCCCTCGTGGAGGTGGACCAGGACGTGCCCCCCAAGGTCATGGAGACCATCACCTCACTCCCCCACGTGATCCAGGCGCGCGTCCTGTCTTTCTGACGCATGAGCGGGACGCGAGTGGGGAAGTGCGCATGGGTGAAAATCTTCCTGCGTTGACCCCGCTTCCTCGGCTCCTTTAGCTTCCCCTCGGCCGCACGCGGCCATTTCGCGCCCGTAGCTCAGCTGGATAGAGCATCGGCCTTCTAAGCCGAGGGTCCCAGGTTCGAGTCCTGGCGGGCGCGCTCGCTCCCCCCGTTTCTTGTCCCTCCGGGCGGTGGGAGCACCACAAGGAAGTGAAGGCTGTTCCGTGGGGCGCATGAGTCCCCGCGCTTTACCGACGGTTCTTTATCCGATAACTTTTATTGCTAGGGCCACGTTGCCTTTCGGGGCACGCGGCCCCGACGGTTCGA
Organism: Gemmatimonadota bacterium; assembly: GCA_040882465.1. Taxonomy (NCBI): domain Bacteria; kingdom Pseudomonadati; phylum Gemmatimonadota; species Gemmatimonadota bacterium. Next base: position 1,267 of record JBBEBG010000001.1, on the reverse strand, counting down.
GGGCTTCCACGGTGGGCGTAGCTCAGTCGGTTAGAGCGCCAGGTTGTGGCCCTGGAGGTCGCCGGTTCGATCCCGGTCGCTCACCCTCAGCCGACCCCCGATATGCACGGTTGGCGCCTGATTTCACCCCCTACGGGGCGAGTCGCACAACGCCCCGCGTGGCGTTGACACGCGGGCAGTGTAGGCTTATTCTCTACGTCCTCGCGAGGAACCGGGACTAAGGCCCGTTCGGACGCGAGCCGGGAGGTCGGGAACGGCTTCCCGCTGTGGCAGAGAACGCTGTTTGAAAACTCGGGTCTCGAGAGAACGAATGGGCCCACGTTCGGCAAGCACTACGTCTTGCCGATTCGGCGACCTCCTCGTGAGGCGTCGGTGGGAGAAATGAACGTAGATTCCGGACACCGATCAGAGATCGGAGTTCACCAGAGCTGATTGAACTACTTCAACGGAGAGTTTGATCCTGGCTCAGGACGAACGCTGGCGGCGTGCCTAACACATGCAAGTCGCACGAGGACGACCCTTCGGGGTCGAGCCGAGTGGCGGACGGGTGAGTAACACGTGACCAACCTGGCTTCGAGTGGGGGACAACCTGGGGAAACCCGGGCTAATACCGCGTAAAGCCTCATGGCCGCATGGCCGTGAGATGAAAGAGGGCCTCTGCTTGCATGCTCTCGCTCGAGGGGGGGGTCGCGGCGTATCAGCTAGTTGGTGGGGTAACGGCCTACCAAGGCGACGACGCGTAGCGGGTCTGAGAGGACGACCCGTCACATTGGGACTGAGATACGGCCCAGACTCCTACGGGAGGCAGCAGTGGGGAATATTGCGCAATGGCCTAACGGCTGACGCAGCGACGCCGCGTGTGGGATGACGCCCTTCGGGGTGTAAACCACTGTTGCTCGAGACGAATAGCGAGCTTTAGCTCGCCTGACGGTATCGAGTGAGGAAGCACCGGCTAACTCCGTGCCAGCAGCCGCGGTAATACGGAGGGTGCGAGCGTTAATCGGAATTACTGGGCGTAAAGCGCGCGTAGGCGGTTGGTTAAGTTAGCTGTGAAAGCCCCGGGCTTAACCTGGGAATTGCAGTTAATACTGGCCAACTAGAGTCTGGTAGAGGGTAGTGGAATTCCAGGTGTAGCGGTGAAATGCGTAGATATCTGGAGGAACACCAGTGGCGAAGGCGACTACCTGGACCAAGACTGACGCTGAGGTGCGAAAGCGTGGGGAGCAAACAGGATTAGATACCCTGGTAGTCCACGCCGTAAACGATG